>JAUPKM010000402.1 GCA_030837445.1 Actinomycetota bacterium | reverse complement strand
GTCGCCACCCCCTTGTCAAGGGCCTCCGTCACTTGTCTTCGCGCATCCCCCTCCAAATGGCGACGGTTGAACAGGCCGGTCAGGGAGTCGCGCATGGCGACACCGTCGAGGGTGCGGATATCGGCTTCGGTGGCCGCGATGACGGTTCGGATTTCGGCGGAACGACGCTCCACTGCGGCGTCCAGACCGTCCCGGAGGTGCTCGAGTTCGACTTGCAGTTCAGCCTTGCTGCGATTGGATTCCTGTAGCCGCATGAGGCTGCGGCCGATCCCGCGCATGCCGGAGGTGACCGCGGCGGTGGTCAGCGCAGTGATTACGGCCGCACCGATGATCAACTGGAGCCATTCGAGATCCGGGGTCCGGTCAGGATCCGTGACGAGCCACAGGGCGCCGGTTGCCAGCAGGATCACCACGATCGTCGCGCCGGTGTATCGACGGGCGGTCGACAACAGCAGGATGCCGGCCACCACCGAGGCCGCGTAGGGACTCAGACCGGCATCGCCGCTGGCAGCAGGCGGGATCAGCAGCGCCAGTAGCAGGACACCCCCGAAGCCGACCACGGCCAGGTCCTCGTGGCCGCGCCGCAGACTGATCCAGCAGGCGAGGGTGCCGACGAGGAGGCCGACCGCCGCGGCCGCCGGTGGCGCCGATCCTGTCCACCACAACGCCAGATACATAGGTGTCGTTGCGATGGCGATGAACACCAGGATCGGGCCGAGGAAGGACGCTCGCCGCTGGTCGTCGGAGGCCTGCACAACATCGTCGCGCGGGCTCCTCTGCACGCCGGACACGGTAACAACTCTCGGCAAAGCCGTCTCCGTCTCGCCGCTGTACTCTTTCGCGGACCGCTCTCTCCTAGTGGGCGGAACTCCCGACCCGCTCCGGCTCCGGCTCGGGCTTGGCCTCCGCTGCGGGGCCCTCGACGCTCACCTTGGGGAGGATCTTTCCCAGCCACTTGGGCAGGTACCAGTTTGCCGGTCCCAGAATCGTCATCAGTGCTGGCACGAATACCAGCCGAATCACGAAGGCGTCCAGCGCGACGGCCACGGCCAATGAGAGCCCGAAGAGTTTGATGGTCGCGTTGTCCTGGAACACGAATGACATGAACACACAGAACATGATCGCGGCGGCGGCCACCACCACCAGCCCGGAACTGCCCAGCCCGACCCTTACCGCGCGCTTGTTGTCCTTGTGCGTCTCCCACTCCTCCTGCATCCGGCTCACCAGGAACACCTGGTAGTCCATCGATAGCCCGAACAGGATGGCAAACATCATCACCGGCACGAACGGCAGGATCGGCCCCGCCTCGGGGATGCCGAACAGGAACTTCAGGTTGCCCCACTGGAACACGAAAACGGAGACGCCGAGCGCCGCGCCGTAGCTGATCAGCGCCGTGATGGCTGCTGTGAGCGGAATCAGAAGCGACCTGAAGAGGACCATCAGCACGAGGAAGCCGAGCCCGACAACCACCAGCAGGAACTGCGGCAACTTGCTGCTCAGCACTGCACTGAAGTCCTCCGCGACCGCGTTGGCGCCGCCGACATACGCCTTCACACCCGTTCCCTGCAGCGCCTTGGGGATGGTGTCGGTCCGCAGCGTGTCGAGCAGCTCGGTCGTCGCCGCAGCTTGCGGTGCCGACTTCGGGATTACTGTGATCAGGGCCGCCGTGCCGTCCTTGGAAACCGTTGCGGTGCCAGCCTTGACGGGCGAGGCGAAGGCGACATTCGGATTGTCCCCGATCGCCTTCGACAGTGCCTCCACCTTCGCGACGCTGCCCGCGTTCGGGAGTTCGGCCACCACGATGAAGGGCCCGTTGGCCCCGACGCCGAACCCCTGCGCCGTCAGGTAGTAGGCGGTGCGCTGCGGGTCGTTGGGTGGATTGCCGCCTGCGTCCGGGAAACCCTCGCGCATGGAGAGGGTCGGGATGGCCAGCAGGATCATGAACGCCAAGGCCAACGCGGCAGCGAGCCACCGGCGCTTCTCCAATTTCTCGGCATACGCGCGGAACCTGCGGCCGCGCTCGGCAGTGGCCGGCTTGCGTCCCCAAGGCATCTTCCACGCGAACACCCGCGGACCCAGCAGCGAGATCATCGCCGGCAGCAAGGTGACCGCCGTGACCATCATGCAGATGACCGTCACCCCGGCGCCGACAGCCAGCCCGTTCAGGAAGCTCATCCCCAACACGAACAGCCCCGACAGCGCAATAATCACGGTCAACGCCGCGAACACGATGGCACGCCCGGCGGTCGCCACCGCAATCAGCGCGGCATCCTTCGGTTCGGAGCCGGCGAGCACCGCTTGCCGGTATCGATTGAGCAGGAATAGCGAGTAGTCGAAGCCGACGCCCAGCCCGATCATGGCGGCCAGAGTTGGCGCGAAACTGGCCATGCTGACGAAATTCGTCGCGACGATCAGCAGCGACAGCCCGGCGGTGAGCCCCAACAAGGCAGTTACCAACGGCAGTCCGGCCGCGACCACCGACCCGAACATGATGAGCATGATCAGGATGGCCGCGATGATGCCGACGATCTCGCTCTCAGGGGTCTTGCCGGTGGCATTGCCGATAACCGTCCCAGCAGCACCCACCGTCATCGCAGTCGAATCCAGGGCGGTGACATCCGCGACGATCGCTTTGCCGTCGGCCAGCGGCACCTCGGTGTCGGGGGTTTTGAAGATCACGTTCAGTTTGCCGATGTTGCCATCGACACTCATCAACCCAGATTCCACGGCGGCCTGCGGGGACTTGGCGCTGTACGGCGTCTGCACGCTGGCGACCGAGCCGAGGGCCTCGATCTTCTTCGTCAGCTCTTTGATCTCCTTCTCGGTCTGCGGATCACCGATCGTGAGATCACCGGACCGGAACAGGACCTGGACGGTGGCATTGCTGGTTTCGCTGCCGAATTTGCTGGCCAATAGATTCTGGGCCGTGGCCGAATCCGTACCCTGCAGGGTGAACGAGTTGTTGAACTTGTCGCCGGTGGCGGCATTCGCGAGGACTCCGCCGATCATCACGAACAGCAGCACCACCCACACGATGATTGCCTGCCATGGCCTGTTGACGGCCCATCGGGAAACAGCGCCCACAATTTGTCCTGTCCATTAGGTCCTAGATTGTGTCGACTCTAAGGGATGCGCCGCCGAATTCAGGTCCGATTGACTCATGCTGGAGAGAGTAGATTCCTCCCATGTCGGAACGAAGTCGCTGGCAGGACGGCCGTGCTGCGGTTGTCGCCGCCGTTGTCACCCTGGCGGCCGCGACCGGCTGTGTGGGCAGTGCCGAGGGCGAGACGGCCGCCGAGGCACCGTCGGCTCCTGCATCGTCGGCCGTTGCCTCGACGACGTCTGCGGGCGATCCGCGGGCGGCGACACCCGGCAGCCCAGTGGGTCCGACCGTCGTCGGGCCCGCGGTACCCGCAGTCGGTCCGGTCATCACAACCGTGGCCCACGCCTGGGACACCATGAGCTGGACCCTCTACAACCACCACCCGCGGGTGGACGCCGCGGCTGGCCGGTACCAGTTCGACTGCGTCGGGATGACCAACTACTTCCTGTCTGTGGCAGCCCCCACGGCGAACGACGATCTACGCGCGACGGAGGGTATCCCGGAACACTATGTACCCAGGCCGGACAAGGTCCTCGATTTCATCAGAGGACTTCCCGCAGCCGGCACGACAACATGGCGGCCGGTGCTGGCCCTGTCGGATATTCAGGCGGGGGACCTGTTGGCGTTCGGCAGTCGAGGTAAGGATGTCGGCCACGCTGCGATAGCGGCCGGGCCGTCGGTAGCGCTTGCAGATGGGTCCTTCGCCCTGTTGATCTATGACTCGACCGGGTTGGTGCACGGACCGCTCGACACGAGGAACTGGGACAAACGTGCTCAACCTGGCCGAAGCCATCCCCACACCGGACTCGGGCGAGGGACCCTACGACTGACCGGGACCGACCCGCAGGACTGGTCGATGTACTGGACGACGACCTCGACCCGCCCCTACGGCGACGGTGTGGCGGTGGCCCGGCCGCTGACCTAGCCCACGCCACACCGGCCGACTCAGTAGTGCCAGGTTCCATTCGTCGGGTAGATACCCCACGATCCGGTACCGATGTTGTGCGTGAAGTACAGGTACTCCCCGAATGGGAACAGCCCGAATGGCGTGCATGCCGGGTTTGCCGGCGTGTTGGGGTCGTTGACGTCGTAGGTGTCGGGGTCACCCCACGTCATCAGACAGCCCTGCGGGCTGGAGTCCACCGAGGCCGGTGCCGGACCCGGATTGCCCGCAAGCGGTACCGGAACGCCTGCCGAACCCAGGTAGTCCTGCAGACCGAACGGCGCTGGAACGCCCAACGGTGTGTTGATGTACCAGCTGTTTTCGCTGGCCGGAGTGCCTGGCAGGCTGTCGCCTTCGCCGTTCTGATAAAACGTCTGCTGCGGCATCTGCTGCTGGACCTGGTCGCAGTTCCGGACAAACGGAGCACCCGATAGTCGGCCCTCGGTGAAGGCGAGCACCGAACCGGCACTGAGCTCCGGGGTCGGACTCCCGGTGGTGCCGACGTTGTTTCCGAACGGCCACGCCAACACGGTCAGGTGGTCGGCAGCGCCCGTGATCGGCAACCCGAAGCCCGAGGCCAATGCCGGCAGGAAGCCGGATATCACCGGAGTCCAGTAGGCAGATACTTGGCCGCCGCCGTTACAGAAGCTCTGCTGCAGCGCGGCCAGAGGCTGGGCCAGGACGACCTGATCGGCTTGACCAGCCACCAGGTTCAGCGGCAGGTTCTTCGGGAACGAGTTGACGTGGCCCTGTTCGATCACCGGGGTTTGGCCGAAGAACACGTAGCCCCAGCGTAGGAAGGCTGGGAACGCCGGTCCTGCGGGATTCAACAGATACGGCTCATCCTGCGCCAACGACGCCGCCTCCGTGGTGCACGCCTTCTCCAACGCGGGCTGCGCCGCCTTCCCAACCGGGCTCAACAGGTTGTTGGCCGCGGCCAACGCCGGCAGGTAGTTGGAGTAGGTCTGCCACAGCTCAGGCGCCAGCGCCCATGCCTCCATCTGATCCCACTGGAAGGCGGTAATCGTGTTGAGGTCGCCAGCCGGCGCTACGGCCGTGACGCCGACCAGGTTCAGGCCAGTCTCCGGATCGAGTGTCTTCTTCTCCACGCCTGCCCACATCGCTGCCGAACCGCCCTGACTGTGACCCATCGTGACGAACTGGTTGCTGGGGAGCGGGATGCCAGCCCAACCCATCACCGGGTTGGCCGGTGTACGGATTGCCTTGGCTGCGTAGTAGAGGTCTCGGGCTTCCTGCTGGCCGACCATGTAGGTCTTCTGCAGGGAGGTCGGGCCGTTCACGGCGATGCCGAGGTAATCCGGCATCACCACGATGTAGCCCTTGGCGAGCATCTGGTCGAGGAAGCCCTCCATGTCGAGGATGTTGAGATCGACTCCGCCGACATAGCTTGCGCTGAACGTCAGCGGACCGGTGATCTCGCCGGTCGTGGGCTTGTCGAGGGTGACTTTCTGGCCGGCGACGCTGGCGACTTTGGTGCCGGCCGCGATACCAGGGCCGGACACCGTCGACGGGAAGCCGGACCCAGTGCCGGTAATGCCGATCATCTGACCGGTCATCGTCAACTCGGTTGACCCGGCTGCGGGCGACGGTCCGTCGAGACTGCGCGGGACCGTCCAGCTGATCCGGTCAATTCCGCGGGTGATCGAGCACTCGTTCTCCTGGCCGATCGTCGGATGGCCCCAGGCCACGACTTTTGCGCCCGGCTGGACATTGTCCGGCACGAACAGCAGTGCGGTGGCACCTTCGGTGCCGGCCTTCGCAGTGACCTTGCAGTCACCGTGGGAGCCGCCGGGCACCAACGGGCAGTCGTTCGGCACCATCCGCTTGTTGGTGTACATGAATCGGTACTGCTTGGCAGGCTGCAGGGCCGGGTTCACCTGGTTGCCGATCGTGCAGTCCTCCCGCGGAGCGTTGCTGAGCGTGCAGTCGGGGGGTCCGGCATTACCCAGTTGGATCGACGAGATGCCGAACATGCTGATGGCCTTCAGCGGCGACTTCGGATACGTGATCGGATACCCGGGGCCGGCATTCTCGGTGGTGAGTTCCTGCGCCTTGATCAGTTGCCCCGGTTGGGCCGGACGTTGCAGCGGCACGTTGTACAACGCGGTGCCGAACGCGCTCGCGGTGATCGCCCTCGGGATGGTTCCGATCGCGCCTGGGCCGGTCGTCACGACCCGGAACTGCGATGCGCGGGAGTCCGGGACGTTGAAGAGCAGGCTGGCCACGCCGTTGGCGTTCGTGCTGCCGCCACCGGCATACAGGTTGGTCCACGGTTGGGCGGGGCCCGTGAGCCTCCGCTGAAGCTGAACCCCGATCTTGCCCTTGGGCGTGACAACCACCGGCACCTTGTAGGACCTGTCGACCTCGGGGGTACCGGCCGGCCAGCCAACTGCGATGGTCCTCGGGCGGAAGACCGGGTTGACGGTCAGGGTGACCGGACGGCTGGCGATGCCAGTGGCGAGGTTGACCGCGCGGATCGGCATTGCACCTGAGGTTGGCGGGTCGAACGTGTAGCGGGCGACCCCGGCTGCGTTCGTTGTGACGGTGGCCAGCGTCCGCCAGGTCGAGGCCCGGGTGGTGCCGTACGACTGGAAGGCCACCCTGACGCCAGCGGCTGGGGGGGTTGTGGCCACCGTCATCGTGACAGCCGCGTACTGATTGACCGGGTTCGGTGACACCCGCAACGCCACCGGCGGTCGGAGGTCGCCTCGGGTCTTGCCAGTCGCTGCCGCGGCTCTGGGCGGGGTCGATGTCGTCGGCCCGCTGGAGGCCGCCGCGGAGGCTTCGGGGGAGCCGGCGGAGGCGGTGGGGGTAGCGGCGGGGGTCGTGCTGGGCTCGGGGCTCGTGGCCGCTGCCTCGGCGAACATTGCGTCCACGGATGACACCACGCTGTTGGCCGGAGCGGCAGCGGCCGCCCCGACTGGAACGAGCGTGGCTGCGATCACGGCCGCCGCCGTCAGCGACACTGTTGCAAAGCGCTTCATTGGCTTTCTCCACTTCCTCCGTCGCCGCAATCAGGGCGCCAGATCGACCTTGGCCAACCACGCCACTCCATGTCAAACCGAAGTCAAACAATCACGTAGGGTCACCGGTGCACGCCATTCCTGCTTCAATTCGGGCCGGTACCCTGATCCCGACCATCGACGACTGCTCCTGACCAGGTGCCCGATTCGGTTTTTGGATCCGCCGTGACCTCGACGCCGCAACCCCGTGCCAAGCCCGACTCTGCGGGGTCAACCGCGGTAGGGGCCATCCGTTCGCGGATCGCCCCTACCCCCAGCGGCTACCTCCACGTGGGAAACGCCGTCAACTTCCTGCTCACCTCCTGGCTGGTCCGTGAGAGGGGTGGCAGGCTGGCGCTCCGGATCGACGATATCGACCAAGCCCGGTGCCGCCCCGAGTACGTCGAGGACATCTTCCGTTCACTCGACTGGTTGGGAATCGACTGCGACGAAGGCCCTGACGGCCCGGATAGCTTCTATCGCGACTTCACGATGGCCGACCGCGGCGGGCACTACCGAGTTGGGCTCGACCGGTTGGCTGCCGGCGGCATCGAGCTGTACGGGTGCGCCTGCAGTCGCAAGAGCCGCGCGGTGGCCGCGGCCTCGGCGGGTTCGGGCGCCCCGGGCACCGTCGCAGCTTCGGGTTGCCCGGGCGGCTGCCGGGAATTGCGGCTGCCGATGGTCGCGGGGCAGACAGCCGTCCGAATGCATGTCCCAACCGGCAGTCGGGTTGCCGTCGGCGATCGGATCGTCGATCTGAACACCTCGATCGGCGACCCGATTCTTTGGCGCAGGGACGGGGTTGCCGCCTACCAGCTGGCCTCGGTGATCGAGGACAGGGACATGGCCGTGACCGCCATCGTGCGAGGAGAGGACCTGTTGGCGTCCTCTGCGTTGCAGGTCATGGTGGCTCCGCAGCTGGGGGCGCGGCTATTCGCAGCGGCTGACTTTCGTCATCACGCGCTGGTCACGGGCCGCGACGGCGTCAAACTCTCCAAGTCGGTGGAGAGCGCCAGTCTGCGCGACTATGCGGGATCCACCGGGCTGCGGGACAGGATCCGTCGAGTCGCCCGTCGGCTGGGTGAACCGATCGACATCCATCAGCCGGACGGCTGCTGAGGCCACGTCGGCCGTCACCGGGAGCGGCTGGCTCCCGGCGGTGGTGGACAATGGCGGCTGGACCGACGAACGGGGAGTGGAATGGCACGGGTGGCTCAGTCCGCAGCGACGCAACAGTCCGCAGCGACACGAAATGCCCGACCGAGCGGTCAGCCCGCTCGGCCCGGCGTGAGCGGCACAGCGCTGGACGGGGTGGACCGATGGCTTGCATTGGGCCTGGGATTGGCCGACATCCTTACGGACTTCTCCCGCGACGCCCTTGATACCGCAGCCGGGCCGACCGAAAGGTCCACCCAGGCTGGGTTCAGCGCGGCAGATCTGCTCGGCGTACTGCCCGGGGCCCTGGCAGGGCTCAGCCTGATCGTGCAACAGCGCGCTTTCGATGTGGTATCCGAGGTTGAGGCTGTGCTGGGTGCGCAACTGGGCCGGGTCGGTGCGGTGCGGCTGACCTCCCCGCTCGCAAAGAAGTTGCATGGTGTGCTGGCCCGACTTGATGAGCAATATCGTGCCGACCAGCGGGCTCGGGTGGAGGTCGCAGAGGTCTTCCTGGCCAAGGCCGGACCCCAGACGCTCGATGCGCTGCTGGCGCGGATCGACGTCGAAGCCGTCATCAATCGGGTCGATTTGGATTCGGTGGTACAGCGGGTCGATCTCGATGCGGTACTGGAGCGGGTGGACGTCGATCGGGTGGTGTCCAAGGTCGACGTGAACGGTTTCGTCGGCGACGTGATCAGCGACCTGGAGGTCGCTGGCCTGCTGCGAGACGGAACGGGCGCGCTGGCCACCTCCACGGTAGGTGCGCTTCGAAGTCAGGTGGGCGGTGTCGCGAACCGACTCACGGGTCGGCAGAACCGCGAGTAGCGTGCACGAATGCACCGTTGCCGTTGGCCGGACAATGGCAGGAGGTGACCGAACGTGCTGAATCTCGACGCTGAGACGTTCCGGGAGTTGGTGATCGAGGCGCTGGCGGGAATCCCACCGAACCTCGCAGATCAGATCAGCAACGTGGCGATCGTCATCACCGACCGGCACCCCCGGGAACCGGAGCTGCTGGGGCTCTACGAGGGTATCCCGCTGACCGAGCGGGGAGACCACTACTCAGGGGTCATGCCCGACCGGATCACGCTGTTCAGGCTGCCCATCCTGCAGTCATGCGAGACGGTGATGGAAGTGGTTGACGAGGTGCGGATAACAGTGCTGCACGAGGTGGCGCACCACTTCGGCATCGACGACGATCAGCTAACCGAGTGGGGATGGGGATGACCGAGACCGGTGCCAGCCGGGACCTGCCGGTCGAAGGGCTCTCCACTCGCTTCTTCGCCATCCCCTGGCTCTTTGCGCTGTCGATGTCCTGGACGGTGGGAGTGATCGACGCCTTCACCTTCGACCGATACGGCGTGTTCACCTCCAACCAGGCAGGGAACCTGGTGGTGCTGGCCGTGGGTCTACCTGATGGCGCGCCGACCTCAGTGCGGGCGGGTTTGTCGCTGCTGGGTGCCTGCGCGGGCGTGGTCGTCGGCCTCATCATCGCGGGCAGATTCAACCGCACCAACCCGATGCGTCTTGGGGCACCGTTGAGCCTGGCCATGCTCGTGCTGCTCGGGTCGTCGTTACTGGATGCCCAAGGGCCCCGCTATCCGTCGTTGGTGATCCCGATGGTCAGTTTCGCACTCGCCTGCACGGCAGCGGGCCTGCTGGATGCGCCGGCCATCCGTGGTTGGATCACGGCCAACACCGGGGCTTTCCTTTCGGCCGTCTCCGGCCTGGCCGCGCCGCCATACGGCAGAGGGTCATTGCGCGGTCGCACTCCCGCGCAACGCAACGGCGTAGTGGTGACGGTGGGCTTCTTCCTGGGCGCGCTCGCCTACGGGACAGGAATCGTGCTGAGGCCGAATCCGGTCCTGATCGGGGCGTTACCGGCAATCGCGGCGGTCGGGCTTTCGATGCTGGACATTCTCCGCAGGCGGCGCCGCGACTAACCCGCGCCGGTATTGCCATCGGGGCCGGTAGCAATGGGATAGTGGACCATGACTGTCACAGCAGCCTTGGCTGAGTCGGCTCTTGCGGTCTCCCGAGTGGGGGATGACCCGAACCCGCTGAACTGGTGGGAACAGACGATTCGCCAGTACGAGAATGTGAACATCGTCCATTGGTGGATCGTCGCCGTCTTCGGTGCGGTAGCGCTGTTCTTCGTCGTGATGATGTTCGTGGTGAAACGGAAATGGTGGTTGTTCCTCTTCATCCCGTTGACCTTGGTGTGTTTGGTTGCCGGGGCGGCCGCGGCTGTGAATGTCAAATTCGGCTACTTCCAGACTGTCGGTCAGTTGTTCAAGGTTCCCAAGTACGATCCCGGGCAGGCCGAGGACATCAAGGATCCGAAGGGCTCGCACCCGCGCGGGTCGGTCGTCCCGGTCACCATTCCGGGCGAGATCAGCGGGGTCGGGGACCTGCCGGCGAGTGTCTACCTTCCCCCGCAGTACTACGACAACCCAGAACAGAAGTTCCCGGTGCTGTACATGTACCACGGAGTTCCGGGAGTTCCCGGAGTGCAGATTCCGGGCATGTCCGGCACCGACGGGCCGGAGAGCATGTTCTCCGCCACCGATGTGGATGGAGCCGCGCTCGTCGCAGCCCAGCAGGGGCACCCGGTGGTACTGATCGCCCCGGTGGTGTCGCTGTTGACGCAGGACTCCGAGTGCGTCGACG
>JAUPKM010000057.1 GCA_030837445.1 Actinomycetota bacterium | reverse complement strand
GCTGCGAACCACAGTGGTCGTGTCGATGGAGCCTGGTGGCCCCGCAGTGACGATCTGGTGACTGAAGTAGCGAACCTTGTTGCGGCGTTGCGAGATCGTATGGGCCTGGTTGACCGCGTGCAGTACCGAGCGAGCGACTGGGCGGGGGCACCGAGGAATCTGCTTGTCGCGGGACATGCGATGCACCTTGACGGGCATCGACTCCAGCCACACAACACGATCGACGTGCTCGGCGTGAGTGGCCACAAGATCACGCTTCTGGTGGTTCCGCCCCATTCGGAACCGGACCACGCACACGCCACGATGGCGGCTGCGGCGCAGTCCACGGACAGCGCGACTGTCGATGGCCTTCTGATGGTCAGCTTTCGAGACAGGGAGTCCCGAAACCAGCGGGGTGCCGCACAAGAGCGTTGGGAATCCGAAGGCGGGCGCTAGCTGAGCGCTTCGGGATTCGTGGATTCGTGGGTCAGCCGTGCGCCTATCGGCTACTGCACCCGATGCGGTCTCAGCGCGTTGGGGGGAATGCTCCCGAATCTGCCGGCACGGTAGTCCTCGAGTGCCTGGGCGATCTCCGACTTGGAGTTCATCACGAACGGCCCGTAGTGGAAGACCGGCTCGCGGATCGGGCGGCCGCCCAGCAGCAGAACCTCCATTCCAGGGTGCCGGGATTCCTGGGACCGGTCCGCGGCGATGCCGATCCGATCACCCGATCCCAGCACCGCGAGTTGCCCGCCATGGACCGGATGACCGGCCGGCCCGACGGTGCCGCGTCCCGCGAGGACGTACACCAAGGCGTTGTGGTCGCGTTGCCATCCCAGGTCGAGTTTCGCTCCGGGTTCGATAGTCGCGTGCGCCAGGGTGATCGGGGTGCGGGTCGCACCGGGGCCGCGCCGTCCGTCCACGTCACCGGCGATGACCCGCAGCAGGGCGCCGCCGTCCGCCGAGGACATCAGGGTCACCGCCGCACCCTCGATCGCCTGATAGGCCGGCGCGGTGAATTTTTCCGGCTCTACTGCCATGAATGTGGGTGGCCTCATGCGTGGTATGGGAGTTCGAGGGTGACCGGTCCGCAGACCAGCATGACCATGGCGAGGGCGTTCTCGGCGGTGTGGAATCCGTAGGCCCGGCGGATGATCAATCGGACCTTGTTGTTGAGTCCTTCGTGGCGGCCGTTGGCCAGGCCGCGGTCGACTGCGGCGTGGATGCCGTCGAGGTGTTTCTTGATGGTTGTGCCGACCTTGATGAATTGCGGGATCCGGCATCGCTGCGCCCATGAACACCATTTCCCGAGCATGTCGGTGACGGTGTCGGTGTCGAGGTCTCCGGCGAAGACCGCTCGCAACGATTCCTTGAGCTGGTAGGCACGGACCAGTGCGCCGCCCTCAGCTTTGAGCTGGGCGAGGGTGGCTTTCTGCGTGTCGGTGAGGGATTCGGGGTTCTTCAGCAGCGCCCAGCGGGCTCCTTTGTAGGTTTTGGCGATCTGCTTGTTCGACAGTTTGCGGGCGGACTGCCACACCTGCCGGCGCACGTCGTCGAGAGCGTCGGTGGCCAGCTTGACCACATGGAACGGGTCGAAACAGATCACGGCCTGCGGGGCATGTGCCCGAACAGATTTCGCGAACGCGGGCCCCAGGTCCATCGACACGGCTTCGATCTTCTTCGCCCCGTCCTCGGGCAGGGCCCCGGTGAAGAACTTGTCCAGAGTGGCGGCCTTCTTGCCGGGCGCGCCCCACACGATTTTGCCGGTGTCGTGGTCGGAGACCAGCGTCAAATACTTGTGGTGCTTGCGCCAGGAGATCTCATCGACGCCGATCTCGACCAGCCCGCCGAGCCGGTCGGGGTCGAGTTTCTCGGCCACCACGCGCGAGCACATCGCTCCGACTGTGCGCCAGGCGACGCGGCAGAAGGTGGAGACTGTTTTCTTGTCACACTTGGTGGCCAACCAGACGGCGAGGTCCTCGAAGTCGCTGGTGAATCCCGACCCGGGACGGGCGAACGGCACCGATTCGGCCAACACGCCGTGCTCGGGGCACCGCAAGCGGCGCCGCCGCAACTTCAGGATGCAGACCCGTCCGCCGAGATCCAGATGCCGCCACGCCGAGTCGACCACCCGCGTGTCATAGCGGCATCGGGTCCGGTAATCGCAATGCGGACAGGACATCACCCGCTGCTGCGGTCTCACCCACAGTGTCACCTCCTCGCCGAACTCCACAGCGCGGACCGTCGTCTTCGGCAGGTTCAAGACGCGGTTGAGTAACGTGGTGGCGCGCACGGGCAAGCTCCTGGGGACGTGGTGTAGGAACTTTCGAACCTATGGGCTGCCCGTGCGCCCAACCTGTCACGCCACGCCAGACATAGCACAGCCCACCCGACCCACATCCATGGCAGTAGAGCCATTTTTCCTTGCGTGGCAGGTTGACCCACAACTGGATTCCGTGGAACCGTCCGCCGCTGTCGACGAGTTCGGCGGGCGGGGTTTCGATGTGCAGGATTCCGGCGCCCGCCGTCATCCATTGGGTGGCGCCGTCGGCGATCAGCCCGCCGCCGCCATGCGAATCCTGATGTGCGAACCGGCCGTCGATCATGTAGGTGACCGTCTCGAATCCGCGGTGCGGATGCCAGTCGGTTCCGCGGGGCTGACCCGGTTCATAGTCCACCTCGCCCATCTGGTCCATGTGAACGAATGGGTCCAGATCAGCGGCACTCACCCCGGCGAAGGCCCGGACCACCGGGAATCCCTCCCCCTCGTATCCGCGGGGCCCGGTGTGGACCGATCGCACGGACCGCTCGATGTCGGTGGGTCCGGGCGGGCTCAGTCGGGGCAGGGTCAGGGTGTCTGCAGTTATAGCTGGCATACACCAATTAACCGGACTGCAGTCCGGTTCATTCCTTTCCTGGTTGGGATAGCCTGACCGTGCAGGGCAACAACCGCGGGAGGCCGGGGCAACCGGTCTGAGAAGGTGGCTTACCGCGCCGCCGACCGCACGACCG
>JAUPKM010000401.1 GCA_030837445.1 Actinomycetota bacterium | reverse complement strand
CGCGGCGGGAGGCGGGATCGGCCGCCGGTGACGTGACGGTGGTGGACCTTGATTTGGACGATCGGGAAAGCCTGGTCTGGCTCGGACTCGGAGACCGGTCGCCCGCCGACACCCGCCGGGCTGGCGCTGCATTGGCACGGACAGTGGATCGACCGGCCCTGTGCCTGGCGACGACCGGTCTATCGGCTGACAGCGCAGCTGCCTTCGCGGAGGGTTGGCTCCTGGCCGGCTACCGATACAGCGCGCGAAGCACGCCAACGGAATCTCAGGGTGCCTTGACGATGGCGGTGGCCGACGACGTCCATAGCACCGCCGGGCTCGATTTCGCACGATCGGTTGCCAATGGCGTTCGGCTGGCGCGGGATTTGGGGAACACGCCCTCGTCGGTGAAGAACCCGGACTGGCTCGCGGAACGTGCGCATTCGTTGGCCGTCGGTTCACCGTTGCGGGCGCGGGTGTTGGGCGAGCGGGAGTTGCGGCGGGCCGGATTCGGCGGAATCCTGGCAGTCGGCGGGGGCAGTTCGCACGAGCCCCGATTGGTGCTGCTGGAGCTTCCCGGTGGTCGGGGTGCTCGCCACACGGTGCTGGTCGGAAAGGGGATCACGTTCGACTCCGGCGGCCTGTCGTTGAAACCGGCCGATGCCATGACAACGATGAAGACTGACATGGCAGGCGCAGCTGCGGTGCTGGGGACGATGGCCGTGCTCGCCGAGTCAGGGTCGGATGATCGCGTCACCGCAGTGCTGGCGTTCGCCGAGAACATGCCGTCGGGTTCGGCCTATCGACCGGGCGATGTGGTGCGTCACTATGGCGGTGGCAGCTCGGAGATCGTCAATACCGATGCAGAGGGGCGGCTGGTGCTGGCCGATGCTCTGGCGTATGCGGCCGCCACCCTCGACCCCGATGTGATCGTTGATGTGGCCACCCTGACCGGCGCCGCCACCCTCGGGCTGTCGCGCCACTATGCGGCGCTATATGCCAATGACGACGCACTGCTGGAGCAGCTCCGCGCCGCGGCCGACCGCTCCGGTGACGCTGCGTGGCCGCTACCGCTGGCTCCGGAATATCTACCCGCTCTCGATTCGGATATCGCCGATATCGCTCAGACGCCGCATGCTCCCGGAGTCGGTGCCGGCTCGATCGTGGCCGCGCTATTCCTCAAGCACTTCGTCGGCGACGTGTCATGGGCGCACCTGGACATCGCGGGTCCCGCCCGAAGTGATGCCGACCGGGGCGAGATTTCTGCTGGCGCCACCGGCTTCGGTGTCAGGTTGCTCAGCAGCTGGCTGGCCCGACGGCCAGCGCGGCCATCGGAGATCCAGGTGGCCGACGTCGATCAGGCAGGCGGGATCTGAACCAGCAGCGTGCCATTGGCGACGGGCAGCAGCGTGGCGACAACGCTGGGATCCTCGGCAAGTTCACCGAGGAAGTGGCGCGCCGCCATCGTGTCATCGTCGCGCTGGCCCAGGTCCGACACGCGCTCGTCGTCTCCGAGCACGGCGAGGAACACCGCCGCGCCGCCGGGACGCAGCAATCGCCGGGCCTGCTCCAGGTAGGCGGCGCCTGCGCCGAGGGCATCCCCGACGACCATCAGGTCGTAGGCGTGGTCGGTCAGTCGGGACAGAACGTCCAGCGGGGCGCCGTTGATGGATCGGACGCGTGCCCCGGCCCGCGATTCCCGGAAGGATTCGCGGGCCGCCCGATCGGACTCAGGGTCAGCCTCGATAGACGTCAGGATGCCGTCACCGGCCATCCCCTCAAGGAGGTAGAGCCCACTGACCCCGCTGTCGGCACCGGCCTGAACCACCGCGGCGGCGTTGAGTGACGCGGCGATCGAACGCAACACCGCACCAGCTGTCGGGCTGGGCACGCCGCCACCTAGGGCCGCCCCGCGCCCGCGTGCGGCGGTCACCACGGAATCCTCCACGTGCCAGTTGTCGGTGTAGTCCTCGGCGCCCATGGTGTACCTCCGTCGCAGTGCAGCGGCCCCCGGCGCCGCTGATTCCGGTCCAAGGCTAATCACGCCTTACTGGCTCCTTACATCGGGTCCGGAAGAAGACTGACGTGAGCGAGGTTTGATTGTGAGGAACCCACCGCCTGCGGCCTCCGGCTGCGTGTGATCGGTTGCGGTTAGGGTTGATCAGGCCAATCGAACGCGAGGAGAGTCAAGGAAGATGTCCGACCAGACGCCCCCACAGGGTTCCAACCCGTCGACCCCGGAGGGTGCGCAGCCGGCACAGACCCCCCCGGAGTTGCATCACACGGCGGAGCAGCCCGTGATTCCGGCAGGGCCGCCGCCCCCGCCTCAGGCAGCCCCGACAGCTCCGCCCGCGGCTCCGGCGAACCCGTATGGCGCCCCGGTCGATGCCGGCCAGCCCAATTCCGGCTACTCACCGGGTTACCCCGCGGCCCCTACCTTTGCCCCGCCCGCTCCAGCGCCGAAGAAGCCGTGGGGGGCGGGCAAGACGATCGCCACCTCGGCCATCGTCGCGCTGCT
This sequence comes from Actinomycetota bacterium, assembly GCA_030837445.1. Classification (GTDB taxonomy): domain Bacteria; phylum Actinomycetota; class Actinomycetes; order S36-B12; family UBA10799; genus JACJWR01. The sequence goes on along the minus strand of JAUPKM010000401.1, from coordinate 137 downwards.
GGTTGGTGGAGCGGCTGGCGCTGGTGGATATGCGCTCGCCAGTACTTCGGGCACGGATCTGACAGCTGGCACGAGCGGTCAGACTGGTCTGTCGATTCCGGCGTCCGACCTGTCCCCTCGGGCTGGCGACGGCGTGG
>JAUPKM010000400.1 GCA_030837445.1 Actinomycetota bacterium | reverse complement strand
TCACCGAGAGATTCATCGTGATAGCGATCCCGCCGAGTAGCGCCAATGTGCTGGCCGCGTTCTTCTCCTTCGGATGTTTGAAGGCGGGCACTCCGTTACTGATCGCCTCCACCCCAGTGAGGGCGGTGCAACCAGAGGAGAAGGCACGCGCGATCAGCAGGATCAGGGCCGCCCCCGCGAACTGCTCCTCCGCACGAAGTTCGTAGCCAGCGGATTCGGCCAACATGGTGTCACCGTTGAAGAGTCGAACACCCGCCCAGATCACCATCAGGTAGATCCCGGCGATGAAGGCATACGTCGCAATCGCAAAGAGGCTGCCGGACTCGCGCACACCGCGCAGGATCATCAACGTCAGGAGGACGATGATGCCTGCACAGATCGGGACCGCGATATCGCCGACCACCGACCAGATCGACCCCAGGTTCGCGACCGCCGCAGCCACTGAGACGGATACCGTCAGTACATAGTCTTCGAAGAGGGCACTGGCCACGGCCACTCCGGCATTGGGCCCAATATTGACGGTGGCGACCTCGTAGTCGCCACCCCCGCTTGGGTAAGCCCGCACATTCTGCCGGTAGGACATCACCACGATCACCATCACGACCACCACGGCGAGAGCTATCCACGGGGTCATCGTGATCAGCGCTATCCCGCCCACGGACAGGACCAGCAGGATCTCCTGGGTCGCGTAGGAGACGCTGGACAGCGCGTCCGAAGCGAATACCGGTAACGCGATCCGCTTGGGAAGGAGCGTTTCACCCAGGCGATCGGAACTCAGTGCCCTACCGAAGATGATTCGCTTGGCGATGTCGGTTGCCACGATTCCAGATGCTAGCCCCCCAACGGACTGCTGTGTGGGCTGGTCGGGTGTAGCGTCAGTTACCGTGCACATCGTCATCATGGGATGCGGACGCGTGGGTTCCAGGTTGGCTCGAGATCTGGATACCGAAGGTCACTCTGTGGCAGTGATCGATCAGAACGCCGCCTCCTTCTCACGCCTGCCGGATTCGTTCGAGGGTTTGACCGTCACGGGGGTGGGGTTCGACCGGGACACGCTTCAGCGCGCCGGTATCGAACGGGCTGTTGCCTTCGCCGCCGTCAGCAGCGGGGACAACTCGAATATCATCGCCGCGCGGGTGGCCCGGGAGCAGTTCAACGTGTCCAATGTGGTGGCGCGGATCTACGACCCCCGACGGGCGGAGATCTACCAGCGGCTTGGAATCCCCACGGTCGCGACGGTCGCCTGGACCACCGCCGAGATGATGCATCGGCTGATGCCCGGTCCGGTACGGGAGGAGTGGCGGGACCCCTCCGGCCAAGTGGCGCTCGGGGAGTTCTCGGTCGATCCCAGCTGGATCGGCCGAAGATACACCGATGTCGAACGCGCCACGGCAGTCTCACTGTCGACCGTCAGCCGCTACGGCCAAGGTCTGATGCCGCATGCTGATCTGGTGGTGCAGCAGGACGACCGGATGCACGCCAGTTACGAGGTAGCCCGAGAAGCGGAGATCATCACGATTCTGGCAAGTGCACCGGAGGTGGGCAAATGAGGGTCGTCATCACCGGAGCAGGCAAGGTGGGCAGGTCGATCGCGCGCGAACTGCTGGCGAACGGTCACGATATCCAGATGATCGACCGGAGTTCGACCGCGGCCGCCAATCCCATCCCCGGGGTGACCATCACCGAAGCGGACGCCTGCGAGATCGCCTCACTTGAGGCCGTCGGGTTGGACGGCGCCCAGGTGGTCGTCGCAGCGACCGGCGATGACAAAGCCAACCTGGTGGTGTCGCTGCTCGCCAAAACCGAGTTCGGGGTGCCGCGGGTGGTTGCGCGGGTGAACCACCCCAAGAACGAGTGGCTGTTCGATTCCTCTTGGGGGGTCGATGTCGCCGTGTCAACACCCCGGATGCTGTCCGCCCTGGTGGAGGAGGCCGTGACCGTCGGCGACCTGGTTCGGCTCTTCACCTTCCGCGAGGGCGGCGCCGACTTGGTGGAGATCACTCTCGCGAATGACTCGCCGGTGGTCGGTGGCCGCGTCGGCGATGTCGTGTGGCCGACCGAGACGGCGCTGGTCGCCATCCTCCGCGGGGACCGTGTGATCACTCCCAGCGACGACGACCCGCTGGAGGCGGGCGACGAGCTGCTGTTCGTCGCCGCTCCCGATCAGGAGGAGTCGCTGGAAGGCTTGCTATCGGGATCGACTGACTGATCCGCAGCCGTAGCCGCGCGCTCGACTGCGGTATCGCGTGCCTCGGCGCCACGTTCGCGCGCCTCCGCCATCGCCGGGCGCACGATCAGGTAGCTGAACCAGGCAGCCAGCAGGAATAGCGGCCAGCCCATCACGATCTTCAAGGTTCCGAGAACCCCGACCGCGCCAGCCAGGTAGAACGGCAGTTGCACCGCCAGCCTGAGGTAGAAGAGCCCGACCCACACCCAGGTGGCTGTGGCGTAGGTTCGCCGCAGCCGAGCATCCGAACGCCAGCCCGTCGGCTCCCCCACCATCGCACCGACCATCAGGCCGACCACCGGCCAGCCAATCAAGATCGATGCCAGCGCGGCGGTACCGTATCCGAGATTCACCAACAGGCCAGGCAGGAAAAAGTCCTCAGCCTTGCCCGTGAAGGCGGCGACCGCTGCCGAGACTCCGATCCCGGCGAAACCGCCCGCTATCTGCAGTAGCGGTTGCTTGCGGACCAGCCGCCAGACGGCGATGACAGCGCCCACGATCACTGCGGACCAGATCGCCGGAGCCAACTCGCTTCCGTTGACCGTGTAGGCAATCAGGAACACCGCGGCCGGGACCCCTGAGTCGAACATGCCGCGCCAACCACCGATGGCCTTGCTCAGAATGGCCCGCTCCGCAGGCAAATCCTGGGCCAACTGCTCGACCGGATCGGTACCTTCTTCTCGCTCGGGCGTCACCGGCCGAACCTGCGCATCAAGCCCTACCGGCCGGGAGCAGGTCGTAGCGCGGATTGAACATGACGGGACCTTCCTTGTCGCTGTTCAACCGACCCGTGACGCTGAGGGCACAGCCCGGCTCGACTCCGACGATTCGCCGGCGACCCAGCCACACCAACCGCACCAACCCGGATCCGTCGTACATCTCGACTTCCAGGCTGGGCAACTTGGATGATGGGTGCAACGTGAGCGTTCGCACTACACCGCAGAGGGTCACGACCTCCCCGCAGGCACAGTCCGAGGCTCGTCGGGCACCTGCACGCTCGGTCGCCAGCAACAAGTCGTTGGCTTCCAACTCGCTATCGCTGGAAGTGAATTTGCTGAGCAGACGTCGAAGCGGATGGGCCTGCTGGGTCATGGCCATACGATCAGGCTAACCATGAACGGCGACGAAGCGATAGTGGAGGTGGACGTTGGCTGACCAGCAGGCCCCGCGGCGATCACCTTCGAGTAAGCCCAGGGGGGCCGCGATCCTGCTGCCGGGCGCCGGATCGTCCGAGGATTTTGTGCGGCGGGTATTCGCCGGGGTCGCACTGGACCGCGAAGTCCGAGTGGTGACACGACCGGTCGGCGACGCCCGCGGACTGGTCGACAGCATCGAGTCGGCGATCTCCGATCTCACCGGGCGGGGCTGGCGCACCGAGGTTGTGGCGGGTGTGTCGCTGGGCGCGCATGCGGCTGCGCAGTGGGCCGCCCGGTCTCGGATTCGCGACCTGGATCTGCTGCTGGTGATGCCGGCCTGGACCGGGTCTCCGGGCGCCATCGCAGCAGCCACCGCTGCTGCGGCGGACAGACTCGAAGCTGTGGGCGTGGCGGAGGAGCTGGCACGTATCCGAACCGAGAGTCCAGACGATTGGGTTGTGGCCGAGCTCACCAGGGCCTGGCCCCAGTGGTCCGAGCAGGCGTTGATCTCCGCACTGCGGGCCACAGCTCGCTCACCAGCACCCACTGTCGAGGAACTGGCCCAGATCTGTGCCCGCACCGGGATCGTCGGACTGCGATCGGATCCGCTACATCCCCATTCGACCGCGAGTGGCTGGCATGCTGCGATCCCCGGAGCCGGGTTGGTGCTGATCGATCGCTCCGCTCCGGCCGACGACGTCGCCGTACTAGGCGCCGCCGCCGCTCTAGCGGCCCGATCCACGCACCGTCATGAGGCCCCTAGCGGATCTCGGTGATCTCTGGGCCGCGCTCGAACGGATCAAGGGGCGGACGCTCATCAGCTTCAGCTGTCGGTGGAGGTTCAGCGGTGGCGTCCTCCGGGATCACGATCGGAAGGAGGTCCCCGGGAGCCATGGGTTGAGCACCGCGGACCACCACGGTCTGCCGGAAGACGTCCTCGAAGACCTCTGCGGCCGACTCATCGACAGCAGCCGCCCCCATGAAAACGCCATGCAGCACCCACCGAGGTCCCTCCACGCCCACCAACCTCACCGGTTGGCGCACCTGGTTGCCCTCAGGGTCCACGGCTGGCACCACCGCATGCAACTCAGTGCCCAGGGACCCCTCGACCTCGTCGACGTCGCCGCCAGCGGACGTGATCGCCTCGACGATGTTGGGGCGCATCTCCTCCCAGAGTCCCCCCTTGCGTGGTGCCGCGTATGGCTGCATCCGAATCGCGGCGTCGTTGTAGATGGCCAGCACACTTCCGATCCGGCCGCCCTGTTCATCAGGCTCCAACTGGATCTGCATATCGGTGAACCCAGCGATCTGGATCCCGCCCAGGTCGATTCGTACCACCCCGTTGTCCGGCACATCCTCGATGTCATAAGGCCCAACCGGGAAGTCGCCGGGGCTTTGGCCCAATCGACCCACCTCGCCGGATTCGCCCTCTCCGACCACTTCGTCAACTTCTGCCACTTCCACCAATTCCTCAGCGTCGACGTCTTGCTGGGATCCGCGCTTGCGCTTGAACACACTGTCTCCTTCATCAGCCGGGCCGAGAGCCGCTGTCCGTACCACCACGCTACTCAACCCCGAAGCGATCTGCGCACTACTAACGACCAGACGACCCGAACCCGCCATCGCCTCGGTCGGACCCTGGCAACGACGCGACCTCATGGAAGACCGCGCGGGCCACGGGTTGGACCACTAACTGGGCAATCCGATCCCCTCGTCGCAACTGGACTACATCGCTCGCGTCGTGGTTGATCAACACGACCTTGATCTCACCCCGATAGCCAGCGTCGATCGTGCCCGGAGCGTTGACCAGACCTACACCCCAACGAGCCGCCAGACCGCTTCTGGGATGCACGAACGCGGCGAAACCCGGCGGCAGTGCGATTGCGATGCCGGTGGGCGCCACGACTCGCTGGCCCGGCTGCAATTCGATGTCGATGGTCGTCACCAGGTCGGCACCTGCATCCCCCGGATGCGCGTAAGTCGGCACCGGAACGCCGGCGTCCAGCCGAGTGATGAGGACGTCTGCGGGCCTCATGGGTTGACCTCGAGCCAGGGTTCGCCCGGCTGCCGCTGGTGGGCGCGGTCGGCCTCGGCCGCCGCCACGTCAGCAGCTCGACCATGCTTGCTGAAATGCTCGCTGGGGACCTGCACGAACAAGCCCCTACCCCGAAAGGCCACCGGGCCGTCCGCGTTCTCGATCCGGCCCGAGCCGACAGTGTGCACCTTTCGCCCATCGACGCCTTCTACCTGCGCGTGGAGCTCCACCCAACTGCCAACCGGAATCGGAAGAACGAAATCGACCTCCAGCCGTGCGGTCACCGCCGGCGACATCAGGAGCCAGTTGAGGCTGCCGAGGAGTTCATCCAGCGACGCTGAGATGAGGCCGCCGTGTGCAAGGCCAGGCGCTCCTTGATGCGCCTCCGTTACCAGGAATCGCCCGCGAACGCTTACCCCGTGACCAGCGAACAACTCCATGTGCAGACCGAAGTCGGGTTCACCGCAACCGAAGCATCCGAGGAAATGGCACGGAAGTTGCTCTCCCGGTGCAGGTGCCCGGGGGTGTCGCACGGCGGGTTCGAGCCGGTCCTCGGCGTCCATGCCGCCGACCCTACGCTGTGGGATGTGACTGTTGATGACGGAGGCACACCGTCCGGTGTTGGATATGCCGAGGTGCTGCGCGCACCCTGGTGGACTTGGCTGTTCCCACCCCTCGCAGGCGCCTTTCTGGGGTTCGCATACGGCTACGCATTGGGTGCCCGGTGGGGGTGGTTGACGGCGGCAGTGCTTACGCTGCTGGGAATTTGGCTACTTCTCGCCAGGCAGCGTCTAATCACCGTCAGCGACTCCGGCCTCCAAGTCGGTAAGGCCGTCCTTCCGCTCTGGGCCATCGGTGAGGTCCGCTCGCTAGACGCGCAAGCCTCCCTCGACGCACGCCGCCACTTGGCGCACGCAGACGCCTATCTGGTGCTTCGCACCGGTTCATCCGATCGGACCGTTGCAGTGGGGGTGGCCGACGAGAGCGATCCTCACCCCTATTGGCTGATCAGCACCAAACACCCTGAGGAGCTCGTTTCTGCCATAGTGGGAGCACGCGATTCAG
>JAUPKM010000056.1 GCA_030837445.1 Actinomycetota bacterium | reverse complement strand
GGCGGTGCGAGGGCGTCTGTTGCCGCTGTCCTCGGTCGCCGGCTGGTCAGCGGGACCCCCAACGATGGCGTGCCAGGTCAGCAATACAAGGAGCAGGATCACCATACGATCGCCCCGCCGAACCGGACCCCAGCCGCGGTCAGCGCGGAACTGGACGTGGTGTGCCGTCCAGCAAGCGGCGATCGGGCAGGGTCCCAGACCAGCAGCGCCCCGCCGGCGGGGGTGACCGAGTAGCCATGGACAACCAGGGCGTGGCCACCACCGAGTGGCAACAAGCCCTCGTACCAAGGCAGTTGCCCGGGATCGACGCCGATGATGACCGCGGAACGGTAGCGCTCGACGTCCATCCGCACTCGAGAGAGCAGGACTCGAGGCGACGTGGCGAAGTCGAGTTGGTACCTGTTCCGCCGTTGCGCCCGATTGAGTGCAGGTGCGATCGCCGACATCAACGTCCCTTGGCCACCCGTACCCATCGCGGTGGCGAGCCAGGTCTGTCCGGGCGGCCGCGGCATCACGGCGGAGAGGGCGGCCCGACCGGCCGCGGGTGCGCACCACACGGATCGCAACTGCGGTTGGGTCAACCGCAGGGCCACCGCGCCGGATTTGGCGTGCGGTCGTCGGGCAGTCGGAATCGCCAGATCGCGGTTGCCGGGCTCGGCTGCCAATCGAACGTACGGCCCGGGAGGCGGAACGAGGCCGTGGAATGCCGCGGGGTCGAGCGGTCCTGGGGCCACCGGGGCGGCTGCCGCCCCTGAACCTGTGAGGAGCACTGCAGCGCAACATGCGAGCACACCCACCGCTCGCAGCCCCGATACCCCAGATCCATAGATCGGTCGGCCGTGCGGCGGCCACCAGCCGCGCCGCCCAGCCCCCAGCCTTGTGCCGTCGTGTGACATAGCGCCCCCCGTGGTCGCAGACCCTCACGGGTCGTGGTCTGCCTGACGCTAGGCGCGGGTCGGGGGTCGGAACAATGGCCTGGCGACCGGCTGTGGACGAACAGGCCCACGCAGAGTGCCAGCAGGACAGCAGGACGGCAGGACGGCAGGACGGCAGGTCAGGCCAACACGGCCAGCAGAACGAGGAACACGGTCGTGGCCCCTTCCACACAGGCCCCCAGAACGTCGCCGGTCACCACGGTCAGTCGTTGCAGGGCAATACGACGAACCACGAGGGCCGCTGCGAGCGCCAGCGACGCCGCGATCGGGCCCGCGAACCAGGCTGCCCCAGCGGACCAGAGGAGCACGCTGATCAGCCCTGCTATCACCGACCATTCCAGCACTCCGACAGTCGTCGGGACCACTCCGACCACTGCTGCCCCCAGTCCACTCGCGCGGCTGGGCGTACCTCGTCGGGCGACCAGAACCAGGGTCGAGCGACTACTGATCGCCGCCGCGACGAAGGCAGATGCCCCGAGGCCGGTGGCGAAGCAACTCGCCAGCGCAGTCAGTTGGACTCCGATCGTGAAGATGAGGGCGATGGCGCCGAAGGCACCGATCTGGGGGTCGCGCATGGCGGCGGTCATCCGCTCGCCGTCAGCTGTCGCGGGCCCGGGAACTGACCCGAGTCCGTCCGCCAGGTCGGCAAGACCGTCCAGGTGCAGTCCGCGGCTCAACCAGCTTGCGGTGGCGAGGGTGACCGCGGCGGCGACAAACGCGATTGGGGTCGACGCGTTGCCGGCTGCCCCCGCGATCCACCAGAGCAGGAGGCCGGCGAATGCGGCCAGGCAGCCCAGGAGCAGGCCGACGGCCGGCGCCAGTAGCAGCGAGAGCCCGCCTCGTCGCCTGTCGACGACGCTCGGCGCCCGGGTCGGCAGCCTGGTGAAGGTTCCGATCGCCAACCGGAAGGCATCCGCGGTAGCCGAGGCGGGTGCCGGCGGTGGCTCCGGCGGTGCGGTATTCACTCGGCGGCCGGATCCGCGCTTCCCGGCGAGGGCTCGTCCGGCGGCGAGTCGGAATGCTGCGCAGGGCCCGAGACGCCTGCGTCGTCGAAGGTGGCCATTTCCCGCAGCGTCGCACTGGCCGCCGACAGGATCGGCAGCGCGACCAACGCCCCGGATCCCTCTCCCAGCCGCAGTTGAAAATCGATTACCGGATCCAGCCCCAGCTTGTCCAACACCAGTGCGTGAGCCGGTTCAGTTGACCGGTGTCCTGCGAGCCACCAGTTCCGGGCCCGATAGGAGATCGCGTTGGCGACCAGTGCGCAAGCGCCGGAGATGAGACCATCCAGGATCACTGGCACGCCGCGGATTGAGGCCTGCAGCAGGAACCCGGTCATGGCGGCGAAGTCCGCGCCGCCGCAGCTGGCGAGCACCGCCATCGGATCGCCCCGATGGGGGGTCGTGCGATGTAGTCCGTCCCGGATGGCGGCGCACTTGCGCATCCAGGTCAGGTCGTCGATTCCGGTGCCGCGGCCGACCACATCGGCCGCATTGCGGTGGCAGGCCAGCGCGACCAAGACGGCTGCGGGCGTGGTGTTGCCGATACCCATGTCGCCGGCGATCAACAGATCGGCGCCCGCATCGATCTCTTGATCCGCGATTGCCCGACCGGCGTCGAATCCATGTTGGGCCTCGGCGGTTGTCAGCGCGTCCTCCCGGTCCAGGCTGCCTGAACTTCGACGCACCTTGTACCGGGTCAGGTCAGCCGGCACCGGTACACCGAGCTCATCCCAGTCGACATCGACGGCCATGTCGACGACTCGCACCCCGACACCGGCGGCGTCGGCGAGCACGTTCGCGGCCGCCCCGCCCGCGAGCAGGTTGAGTACCATCTGGGCCGTCACAGCGCTCGGGTAGGCCGAGGTTCCGGCGGTGGTGGCGACTCCGTGGTCGCCGGCGAAGATGACCAGCCGCGGTTGCGCGATCGGACGCGGTGGACACACCCCTTGCACCCCGCACAGCCAGACCGACAGCTCCTCCAGTCGGCCCAGCGACCCAGCGGGTTTGGTCAACGTGGCCTGCCGGGCCAACGCGGCGGCCCTGGCATCCTCGTCGGGCAGCATCACTTGACTGGCCAAGGCCGCCAGGTCGATCACAGAGTCGTCGATCGAATCGGTCATCTGGAAGCCTCCTCGGGGGCGGTCCTGGAGCCGGATCCTGGGCCGGCGCTGGGGCTGGTGTCGGCCGCAGGTAGCGAGCACGGACGACCGGCAATCATGAGGATCACCTCGTCGCAGCAGTTGGCGACGGAGGTGTTCACGAGGCCGAGCAGATCGCGGAAGAGTCCGCCAGACGTCGTCGCGGGGGCGACCCCAGAGCCGACCTCATTGCTGACAATGAATACCTGCGCGGCCTGGCTGCTCGCCAGCGCCGCACAGAGGGACGCGGTCGCGGCGGTCACCGTGGCGCTAGCACGGTCGCGATCGCGCCAGGCGTCGGCCTCGTCCACGAGTCTCGTGACCCACAGCGCCAGACAGTCCACCAGCACAGTCTGGCCTGGCTCGGCCCGGGCCAGGACACCAACGATGTCGAGCGTCTCGGTCGTCCGCCAGTGCGGCGGACGACGCACTTGGTGGGAGATGATCCGGTCGTCCCAATCGGTGCCGACGTTGCTGCCTCGCGGCCATCCGGTCGCGACGTAGGTCACGACAGGGGCTGGCGCGGCCAACTTTTCGGCGTGCCGGGACTTACCGGACCGGGCGCCACCCAGGATGAGCACCCGTCGGCGGTCGGCGGGCATGGGCTCGCCGGGTGAGACCTCCCACGTTCGCCCTTCCGGGACGCACCGAGCACCAACCGACCGCAGGAAGGCTTCGAGGGCCGGGGTCGGTGGGTTGTGGTGTCC
>JAUPKM010000399.1 GCA_030837445.1 Actinomycetota bacterium | reverse complement strand
TCTACGAGGTAGACCTCACCCGCGCCGCTCGACGAGCCCTCGCCGAGGCCCTTCCCCTCGATGTCGCCATCGGTGTGGCCGACTTCCTCACCGGCCCCCTCCCGGCCCCCTCGCCGAGAACCCCCACCGCGTTGGCAAGGAACTCGACGTCCCCCTCGAAGGCGTCCGCTCGGCCCGCGTCATGCGCGAATGGTGCATCCTCCGACCTGCACTTCCCGTGGTAGCGGGGGGCAGGAGCCGTCGGTCGCTCCGCTCCCTCCTCCCAAATCCTGACTCACCTATCAAGCAAAAACGAAGGACCCGGGAAAATCATCCCGGGTCCTTCGTTTTTGGTAGCGGGGCCAGGATTTGAACCTGCGACCTCTGTTTGGGTTGTGAGTTCGGAGAGGTGCCGAGCCGCTCGGCAGATCGGCGATTGCACGTGCGGCAGATCGATGATCCGCAAGGCGGCAGATCGGCGAACGACTTCACGGCAGATCGGCGAAGGATGGTGCGGCAGATCGGCGATTCGATGCGCACCCGACACGGCGATCAAGATAGCCTGGCCCCATGTCCTCCAGCGCCGGCTACGTGCCGCGCAAGGCCTCCGTCCTGGTGTCCGAGGCCCTGTCGGACACTCGCATCGTCGTCGTCAACGGTGCCCGCCAGGTCGGCAAGAGCACTCTCGCGCGTGAGGTCTCGCGCTCCGCGCCTCAGGTCGTCGAGCGCTCGCTCGACCGCCCTGCCCAACGCGAAGCGGCGACCAGCGACCCCGAGGGCTTCCTGGAGCACGACGGCCTCATGGTGATCGACGAGGTCCAGCGCGTTCCCGACCTGTGGCTGGCCATGAAGGCCGCCGTCGACGAGGACCCCCGTCCCGGACGGTTCCTCCTCACCGGTTCAGCCCGCCTGCTCGCCCTGAGCAGCCTGCCGGACGCGCTGCCGGGCCGCACCGAGACCATCGAGTTGTGGCCGCTCTCCCAGGGCGAGATCGACGGACTTCCCGACGGATTCGTCGATGCGGCCTTTTCGCGCGGTGCGGAGCTGATCCACGATCCCGACGCGCCCGAGACCCCGCGGATCGATCGCGCCGAGTATTTCGAACGTGCCGTACGAGGCGGGTACCCCGACGTCGTGCAACGCAGCCTCCCCCGTCGTCGTGGTCGGCTGCTCGCCGGCTACCTGTCGGACATGGTCTCGCGCGACGTGCACCAGGTGGCCCAGATCCAGCGCAGCGAGGGCATGCAGCGACTCCTGCAATTGCTCGCCGGCCAGGTCGCCGGCATCCTCAACGTCTCCCGGCTGAGCAACGACCTCAGCCTGGATGCCGCGACGGTGCGCAGTTACCTGTCGATCCTCGAGACGATCTTCGTGATCAAGCGAGTGCCCGCCTATGCGCCCAGCCCGCTCACAAGGGCGACAGCAGCACCCAAAATCACCTTCGTGGACTCCGGCCTCGCCGCCCACCTCGCCGGCGGTCTGACCCGAGGCTCTACAGCCGGCAACCTGCTGGAGAACTTCGTGCTCGGCGAACTCGGCCGACAGATCACGTGGTGCGAGTCCGTCGTCCAGCTCTTCCACTACAGAGATCGCGACCAGCGGGAAGTCGACGCGGTACTGGAAGACCTCGCAGGCCGGGTCGTCGGCATCGAGGTCAAGGCGGCGATGTCGGTCCGCTCCGACGACTTCCGCGGTTTACGGGTACTGCGCGACAAGCTCGGCGACAGGTTCCACGCCGGGTTCGTGCTCTACTGCGGCCACGAACGACTCAGCTTCGGCGGCGGCCTGGGCTGCCTTCCCATCTCCGCCCTCTGGAGGACAGCGCCAAGCGGCAACAGGCCCATCCGCTAGCGAAAAGCCGGAAGGCCCCACCTGAACGAATCAAGTGGAACCCTCTGACCTGCGCTTACGTGGTAGCGAGGCCAGGAGCCGTCGGCCTCTGGGTTGTGGGGCTGACGGAGTCCGTGACAGGTCGCGCCCGAGGACACGAGGACGCCTCACTGACATCGGAGTTCACCACGAGCAAAGACAGTGGCGTCTCATTCCCGCACCGAGTGCGGCAACTCGCCAAACAAATGGGATGAAATGTTCCCCAAATGATCGCACCTGATGTAGCATTTGAGGCGTGCCCCGCGATCTCTCGAGCTTGATCGACGCATTGAGAGCCGCCGGAGGGGACTTCACCGATGTCGAGGTGAAGACTGCTGCCGGCGGGCTCCCCGAGTCGTTGGCCGCCAGTCTGAGCGCCCTGGCCAATCTCCCCGGCGGGGGGACGATCATCCTCGGACTGGACGAACGCACCGGGTTCCGCCCTGCGGGCCTGAAGGATCCACAGCTGCTCAAGCAGGGCCTGGCCACCAGGGCGCGGGCCTTCGTCCCGCCCGTTCGACTCACCATCGACGACGGCCTCGTGGACGGCCAACCGGTCGTGATCGCCAAGGTGCATGAGTGCGACCCGTCCACCAAACCCTGCCGGGTGGCCTCGACCGGGATCGCCTACCTGCGCGGGTACGACGGGGACTTCGCCCTGTCCACGGTGGAGGAGCAAGGATTTCTCGCCGCCCGCACACCGCCGCACTTCGACCGCGCACCAGTCGCAGGGGCCGGTCCCGGCGATCTCGACCCGGAGCTCCTCGCCTCCTTCGTGCAGGGCGTCCGAGAGCGAGATCGACGCGGACTGGGGCGCTTCGACGACGATCGAGAACTGGTACGTCGAGCCGGGGTCACCGACGACGACGGTCGTCCCACGACCGCAGGTCTCCTGGCGCTCGGTCGCCACCCGCAGGAGTTCTTCCCCCGCTTCGTGATCCAGGTCGCGGCCGAGTCGCACGCAGGGGATCCCGCAGGCGTCCGAGCCCGGGACCAGGCCACGATCACCGGCCCGATCCCGCACATGCTCGACACAGCCATGGCATGGGCACGGGGCACCTTCCGCACCTCGATCGTCACCTCTGCCGACGGAAACGTCCACGACCAACCCGAGTACCCGCTCGTCGCCTTCCGGGAGCTGATCGCCAACGCCCTGGTGCACCGGGACCTCGACCATTGGTCGGCCGGCACAGCGATCGAGGTCCGTCTGCGTCATGACCGCCTGGTCGTCACCAGCCCCGGCGGTCTCTACGGCATCACCGTCGACCGCCTGGGCCACGAGGGCGTGACCTCAGCACGCAACGCCCGCCTGGTCGCCATCTGTCAGCACGTCAAGACCCCCGACACCGGATCCCGCGTCATCGAGGCCCTGGCCAGCGGGATCCCCATCGTCACCGAGGCTCTCGCCGAACGAGGGCTGCCACCGGCGACCTTCGTCGACAACGGAATCCGCTTCACCGCCCTGCTTCGCCACCGAGCGCCGAACACCCGACCTGCTATGAACCTCACGGCCACGCAACTGGCCATCTACCAGGCACTGGGCTCCCGGCCCAGAGACGCCACCGCCCTGCAACCGGAACTCGGCCTCGCCGACTCCACCATCCGCAAAGGCCTGCACGCGCTACGCCTGCTCGGACTGGTCCACCAGGACGGCGGCCGCGGCCGCCCCACCACCTACCGTCGAACCGTCAGCGACTAGACGAGTGATTCCGAAGGTAAAGGTGGGGCGGTATCAATCGGTCATGGCGACGACGCTGGCCCGGCTGGCCGTGTACGCCAAGTTCGATGCCGGACGAGCGGGGGGTAGCCCGCAACACCGGCCAGGACCGGACCAAGAACGACTACGGGCTGCCCGCCTGCCAGGAAATGAGCCGAGCATCCCTGGACGCTCGGGCAACCAAGACGGTCCCAGCCGTAGCCACTCCCTCAAACGAGGTCAGAGGACACGCCTGCGCGAAGGGTCCTAGACTGCCACCCCGCTAGCGCCGAAGCTCCCCTTCGCCAGCGCTGCAAAACACGCAAGTCACCCATCGAACTGCATATATCTACGCACCACTCGATACGCGACAACGCCAGTCCGTGACGTACGTCACAGTCCAGGGGATCCCACGGAGATCCACCCCGTCTCACGCCAGCCAAACGCTAGCGAAAAGCCAGAAGGCCCCACCTGAACGAATCAAGTGGAGCCCTCTGACCTGCACCTACGTGGTAGCGGGGGCAGGAGCCGTCCGTCGCTCCGCTCCCTCCTCCCAAATCCTGACTCACCTAACGTGAGAAAGACGAAGGACCCGGGAAAATCATCCCGGGTCC
>JAUPKM010000055.1 GCA_030837445.1 Actinomycetota bacterium | reverse complement strand
GGGTGAAAAATCGGAAGGCGTCGAAATGGGTGCATCGCAACGGCATCGACTCGACGACGCGGTCGGTTCCCGCGTGTCCCAGTCGCAGGGGGACGCCGGTGTGCCGGGGCTTGTCGCAGCGGTACACCATGGCCCACTCGTGCATTCCGAAACAGCCGAGGACCGGTGGTCGGGCGGCTGTTGAGCGCAACAGTGCGGCGATGAACTGCAGGGTGGGTACCCGCGCGCGCAACCGCGCCGGGCCGACTGTGGCGCCGCCGGGCACGACAACGTAACCGGCCCGGTCCAGGTAGGCCGTTGCCGCCTCGCCCGACAGTGTCACCCCGTACCCGGGGTGCCACACCCGCAGTCGTCGCGGTTGCAGGTTGTAGTAGGTGAACAGGAAGTCCCATACCGGGTGGCTCTCACCCCGGCGGGCGCGGTCGCGATGCGCGGCGGTGAAGGCGTCCGCCCGCACCCGGTGGGCCTCCGCGCGGGCAGTCCACTCGGCGGGGGTCAGGACATCACGAACCGTGGGCAGGGTGTCCTCAGCCACGGTGGGTGCCGTCGCGCACGGTCCCCAACAGGTCCTCCACCAGGTCCTCAAGGGTCACCATTGCGCACACCGAGCCCTCGATCGAGGTCACCAGGGCCAGATGGCTGTTGTCCTCGCGCAATCGTGACAGGGCATCCGGCAGGCTCATCGTCGCCGGCACCCGAGGTAGGTAGCGCACCGTCGATCCGGGCACGATCGCGCCCGGATGCTCGACGAGGTCGAGCATGTCCTTGATGTGGACGAACCCCACGAAGTGGCCGGCCTCGTCGATCACCGGGAACCGAGAGTATCCGGTAGCGGCGAGGGCTTCCTTGATGGAGGCGACGGTGGGACCTGCGCCGGGTGCAGCGGCGGGCACCGCCCGAACAGCGGTCAGTTCGGTGGCGACGTCGGCCACCACCCGGTGGCGAATCTGCAGCGCACGAGACAGTCGCATGTGCTCCTCGGGGTCGAGCAACCCCTCCGAGCGTGACTCGGCGATCATCTCGGCCAGTTCCACCATGGAGACGGTGTTCTCCAGTTCGGTCTTCGGTTCCACGCCGAGGGCACGCACGATCGTGCGGGCGCACCAGTCATAGACGGCGATGATCGGCCGGGTGGCCCGGACCCACAGCAGGTACGGCGGGACCAGCAGTATCGCCGCCTTCTCCGGCCCTGCCAGCGCGATGTTCTTCGGAACCATCTCGCCGAGGAGCACATGGAGGATGACGACAACGGTGATCGCCACCAGGAAGGAGACCGTGTGCAGCACCGCGGTCGGTACTCCGAGCAGGGTGAAGAGTGGCTCGAGCAGGTGCGCCACCGCGGGCTCGCCGACCCGGCCGAGAATGATCGAGCCGATGGTGATGCCCAACTGCGCGCCGGCCAACATCACCGCGAGGTTCTCGCCCGCACGAATCACCGTCACCGCACCGCGCTTGCCCTGTTCGGCCAGCGCCTCGAGTCGGTCGCGTCGGGCTGAGATCAGCGCGAACTCCGCGCCCACGAAGAACCCGTTGGCGGCGATCAGCAGCACCGTGAGCAGGACGGCGAAGAGGTCGTTCACCGGGAGACCTCCCCGGTGTCGTCCGCCGGGCCGAGCCGGACCAGATCCACCAAGTCGATGCGTCGGCCGTCCATCCGGGCCACGGTGGCACGCCACCGTGGCGGGTGGTCCGGCGAGGTGTCCGGATCGAACGCTGACAGCACCAGCGAATCGCCCTCAGTGGGGATACGGCCGAGCGCAGCCATGACCAGCCCCCCGATGGTCTCGTAGTCCCCTTCGTGGGCCCGGAATCCGATCTTGTCGGCTACCT
The DNA here is from genome assembly GCA_030837445.1 of Actinomycetota bacterium. Classification (GTDB taxonomy): domain Bacteria; phylum Actinomycetota; class Actinomycetes; order S36-B12; family UBA10799; genus JACJWR01. The sequence goes on along the minus strand of JAUPKM010000055.1, from coordinate 1,617 downwards.
CGTCAGTACGCAACAGGCCCGCGACACGATGTCCACCAGCGATCTTCACGACCTCGGGAGAGGTGTTGTCATGCTCGTCGCGGATATCGCCGACAATCTCCTCGATCAGGTCCTCGAGGGTCACCATTCCGGCGATGCCGCCGTACTCGTCGGCCACCAGTGCGGTCTGAAGTTCGCTGATCCGGATTTGCGCCATCAGCGCGTCCCCGTCGAGGGTGGAGGGGAACACCGGCACCGGTCGCGCCAGTCGAGCGAGTCGGGTGTCGGCGCGCTCGGGGTGCGGTATCTCGAAAACTTGCTTGAGGTGGACCACACCGATCGTCTCGTCGAGGTCGCCGCGGGTGACCGGGAAGCGTGAGTGGCCGGTTTCGCGGACCTTGGCCAGCAGGTCGCGCACCGTGGCGTCGGCCTCCAGCGACTCGACTTTAGATCGCGGAGTCATGAATTCCTCGGCAGTGCGTGCGCCGAACTGCAACGAGCGGTCCACCAGTTCGGCGGTCGGCTTATCCAGCGCCCCCTGCTCGGCGGAGTTGCGGACCAGCGACAGCAACTCCTGCGGGGACCGCGCCGAACTCAGTTCGTCGGCGGGCTGAATTCCGAAGCGAAGCAGCACGCGGTTGGCCGCGCCGTTGGTGAGTCGGATCAGCGGTGTGAACACCGCCGAGAACAGCACCTGCGGGCCGGCCACCACTCGGGCGGTCTGCAGCGGTACCGCGACGGCGAGGTATTGGGCGACGAGTTCCCCGAACACCATCGACACCGAGGTCGCGATGACCAGCGACACGATCAGGGCAGTGCCCTCCACCCACTGTTCGGGCAGGCCGCCGGCGGCCAGTGCGGGTGCCAGCAGTCGGGCGATGACCGGCTCGGAGAGATAGCCGGTGACCAGGGTGGTGATCGAGATTCCGATCTGGGCTCCGGACAGCTGGATCGACAGGGTGCGGTGCGCCCGTTGAATCATCTTGTCCCGCGCCCCACCGGTGCGAGCGTTGGCGTCAACGGTGCTGCGCTCCAGCGCCGTCAGCGAGAACTCCGCCGCCACAAACACCGCGGTGCCCAGGGTCAACAGCACGAAAGCGGCCAGGCTGAGCGCGATCATCCACCCGCTCACCGGAACGTCCTCTCGATATCGATATCGACATGGACGTCTACATCGCCACCGCCACCGCCACCGGCCCGGCCATCGGCACCGCCATCGACGCGGCCATCGGCATGGACGCGGACAGCGGTCGGCGACTGTTGCTGGCGGATCCGGCCGGCGCCGGGAGCCACTCTTGGGGCATGCGGCACGCCGGTCCCTTTCCGCTGGAGGTCGTCGAGTCGCTGAGTCGGACCCCCGGCACTCATGGACCCGGGCCAGACAGGCCTATGTTATCCGTTCCGACCTGCCACGACCGGGTTACCAACCGGTCGGCAGCGGATGGCCCTCGGCGAAGCCGGCCGCCGACTGCACGCCGAGAACCGCCCGGTCGTGCAGTTCGGCGATGGTCGTGGCCCCGACATAGGTGCAGGTGCTGCGGACCCCGGAGGTGATGTGGTCCAGCAGGTCCTCGACACCCCCGCGTTCGGGATCGACAGCCATCCGGGACGACGAGATGCCCTCTTCGAACAGCGCCT
>JAUPKM010000398.1 GCA_030837445.1 Actinomycetota bacterium | reverse complement strand
TGTCGCCGCCCAGGCCGCGGCGGCCGCTGCTGCTCGGCGTACCGAGACCGTGGCCGCCGAGACCGCGCGCCGCGACGCGGCGGTGCGCGCCGCCCGCGGTCTGGCCGACAACGAGCGTCATCGCGTTGGCGACGGTAGCGAGACCGGCGGCACAGCGTGCACGACCTCGGCGATCGCTCGCAGCAGTTCTGCCGCTCGGTCTGCTGGTTCGTCGCTGCCGCCGAGAACCACGACGTAGATCAGGGGGACCAGCAAGACGACCGCGAGTGGCGTCGCCGGAGTGCGGGGGTGCTTCATAGCGCGCACGGTAGGCAACCGGCGTGCACCACCGAGGTGTGCGGCGCGGGCGGGTGCGCGCCGTCCGCGGCCCCTACCCCCAGCCTGACCGCGTCCCTTCGTTTCGCTGTGCCCCTTTTCTGCCACCGGCCCCTGTTCTCGGCTTCTGTGCTTCGTCTTGGCTCCTTCATCGCTTCCGGTGCCGCCAGCAGCCCGCCCCGACTACGCCCCAGCAACCACCCGCTCTTCCCATTTTTTCGTTTGGCACATTGGCACAAGGGGTGCAATACTGGGTGTGGGGCAACTCGGTGCCCCACACCGGTGTGGTGGGTGGTGGTCGGGTGTTGACGTTGTCGCGGGGGATGAAGGCGTCGTCGGTGTGTTATTACGCCGACACTGCGCGTGCTGTGACGGCGGCGGCGATGGACCGTCAGGCTGCTGGCGGGGGGCTGGGTGAGTACTACTCCGAGCATGAGACTCGGGCGCCGGTGTGGCTTGTCGCCGGGGATCCGGGGGCTGCGGAGTTGGCCGGTTTGAGCGCTGGTGACCTCACCCGGGAGGCCGATCTTGATGTTGTGATGCGCTGGCTGGATGAGGGTGTCGCGCCGAGCGGGGTGTGCGGTCGGGGGTTCACCGAGCGGTCGGTGCGGGGTTTCGATTTGACGTTTTGCGCGCCGAAGAGTGTGTCGGTGATGCGTGCTCTGGACACCGGCGGTGTGGTGTCGAAGGCCGTTTTGGAGGCGCATACCCGGGCGATGTCGGAGGCGATGACGTATTTGCACCGGCACGCCGGGTACACCCGGGTGCATAACGCGGTGACGGGGATGAAGGACCTTCAGCGTCTTCCGGGGTTCGTCGCGGCGGCGTTTCAGCATGAGACCTCACGGGCGGGGGACCCGCATCTGCACACCCATGTGTTGTTGCCGCGGCAGGTGCGCGCCGACGGGGCGGTGGTCAGTTACGACAGTAAGTCGTTGCACCATGAGGCCAAGGCGGCGGGGATGCTGTATCAGGCCACGTTGCGCGCCGAGTTGGCTGGGTCGTTGGGTGTGGAGTGGGGCCGGGTGGACCCGCATACGGGGATGGCGGAGGTCGCCGGGGTGTCCCGGGCGGTGATCGCGGCGTGGTCGCAGCGCTCCACGCAACTGCGTGAGTGGGCGGCGGGGAACCTCGCTGTTGTCGCCGATGAGGCCACCGCGGGGCAGCTGGCCGCGGCGCAGCGCGCCACCCGGCCGCGTAAGCCGGAGAACCGTCCGTGGCGTGAACTGAAAGCCGGGTGGGTCGCTGACCCGCGCGGTTTCAGCGTCGATGAGGCCGCCCAGCTCGAGGCGCGGCGGGAGCGGGTGGCGGCCGGGCGGACCCTGTCCGATGCGGTGGGTGAAGCGGCCGCCGGGATCGGCAAGGCGGCGTTCACCCGTGCTGATCTGGTCGAGGCGATCACCGCCCGGTTGCCGGTGGTGGTCGACGCGCTGCCCGGTGTGAGCCCGCGGACGATCGTCGAGGACCTTGTCGGGCGTGTCGGTGTCCGGGTCACCGAGGCCCGCCAACCCCACGAACGTGAGGGACACGAACGGTTCACCACGACGGAGATCCTCGACGAGGAACGCGCCATCTACGAGCTGATGGGAACCCGCGACAGCCGTTCGGTGCTGCCCGGGCTGGACATCGCCACCCTGACGGTGGGGTCTGGGCTGTCGGGGGATCAGGTGGCCGCGTTGCGTGCGATCGCCGCGTCCCCGGTGCTGGTGCAGACCCTGGCCGCCCCGGCCGGTGCGGGCAAGACCACCTCGCTAGCGGCGCTGCGGAAGGCGGCGGCGGGAGCGGGGGTGCGGGTCTTGCTGGCCGCGCCGACCGGGAAAGCCGCGGATGTGGCGATGGCCGAGGGCGCCGCCGATGCCGGTTACACCGTCGAGGCGATGCTCGGGGCGCTGCGGGCGGGCCGGCTCACCTTCGATTCCCGGATGCTGCTGGTGGTTGATGAGGCGGGCATGGTCGGCACCCCGAAGCTGCGGGAACTGCTCACGGCGGCGACCGTGGGCGGGGCGAAAACGCTGCTCGTCGGGGACGCCGAGCAACTCGCCCCGGTCGCCGCCCGCGGCGGCATGTTCGCCCGCCTGTGCGCGGATTTACCGTGGGCCCAGGACCTCACCGAGGTGTGGCGGATGCGCGATCCCGCTGAGCGCGCCGCCTCGTTGGCGTTGCGCGCCCGCGGCAACAACGACGACCTGCAGCGGGCGGTGGCCTGGTACCGCGACCATGACCGCCTGCACATCGGTGATCCGGTCACGATGGCCGATGACGCGCTCACCGCCTGGACCGCCGATCGCGCCGCCGGTGTGGACGCGCTGCTGATCGCTGACCGGTGGGAGACCGCGGACGCGCTCAACGAGCGCATCCACCGCCAGGTCGTCGGCCCCGACGCCGCCACCATCACCGCCGCCCGCCAGCACACGATCGGTATCGGGGACACCGTCATCACCCGGCGCAACGACCCGGCCATCACCGTCTACGACAGCCAAGGCCGACACCCGGTCGAGGGGGCGCAGGTCCGCAACGGGCAACGCTGGCAGGTAATCAACCTCGACGCCGCCGAGGATCGCATCGCCGTGAGCCGTATCGGCGACGGCCTGCGGGCCATTCTGGAAGGCGAGTACCTGCACCAGCATGTGCACCACGGATACGCCGTCACCGTCCACGCCGCCCAGGGCAACACCGCCGACCGGTGCCACGCGATCCTCTCCCCGGATACCGGGAACCGGGCGGGCGCCTACGTCGCGATGACCCGCGGCCGCGACACCAACCAGGTGTATCTCTACGAGCAGGTCGGTGGTGAGGGCGAGCACGAACACGGCGACCTGGAGCTGGCGGCCGGTGTGCATGTGGCCCGCCGCGGTGACGCCCGCGACGCCGCGGAGGCGTTGCGCCGGATGCTGGGCCGCGATACCCGCCCCGAGACCGTCATCGACGCCGTCGCCGGTACGCGGCGGGAAGGGTTGCCCGACACCGTGGTGGCGCTGCTCGAGGTCCACGACCGCGCCGTCGCCGCCGCGCGCCAAGTCCATGACCGTGCTGTGGCCGCGGCGCGCCTGGCCGATGACCTCGACACCGAGGTCGGCTGGCTGGCCCGCATCGCCCGTCGCAGCTACGTCATCGGCTACCCCCCATCTGTGATGGAGAGCCTGGACCGGTCGGGGCTGCACCCGGACCAGCGCGAGGCCGCTCACCGGGTGCTCGGCTACCCGTTTGCTGTGCAGCCGCTGCATGTCGGGGATCGTCGCACCACCACCGCGATGCTCGCCGCGCTCACCGACGCCGCCCGCGCCGTGGGTATGCCGGCGCTGATCATCGGTGCCACCCCGGCCGCCGCCGAAGAGGCCCAGCGCTACAGCCCTGGTGATGCCCGATCCCCTCGGGCCGCGCTGAGCGATGTCGACGCCGGCCGCTTGCAGATGCCGGCCGGGACGCTGATCGTGGTTGACGACGCCGACCACCTCGAGCCCGAGGAACTGCGGCGGATCACCACAGGTGCCTTCGGCGCATACGCCAAGATCGTCCTGGTCACCACTGAAGGCCCCGCCGCTGATCGCGGGCCGTCCTGGCAGCTCACCGCCGCGGCCGCGCACCTGCCCGCCGCCCAGGTGGTCGGCGTCCGCTCCCCCGCCGAGACCACCGCCATAACCCGAAGCCGCCACAGCAACGACCCGCACATCACCGAACTACGCCGCCGCGCAGAAAAACTGCTCGGTGACCGCCACCGCAGCCGCGACAACGGCTACGACCTCAGCCTGTAGCTCTCGCACAACACCTCGGCGACCCGGACATCACTTCTTGCTGGTGTCGTCTTTGGTGTTTTTGCTGACGGTGTCGAGGACTTCGCGCAGGGTGCGGGCGGTGGCCTGGGCTTCGGCGGCGAGCAGTTCGGCGCTGTGGGCGAGGGCTCGGGCGTCGGCGGCGTCTTTGGTGGCGGCGGCGGCGAGGGCGGCGTGTTCGTCGCGGGCGGCTTCGGCGGCGGCGCGGCGGGTGTCGAGGTCGGCGAGCTCGCGGCGCAGTTGAGCAGCCTCGGTCTCGGCGGCTTCGGCGCGGGTGAGCGCGGCGGCCAGCTCGGTCAGGGCGTCGGCCTCGGCCGCGACCAGGGCGGCCCGTTCGGCGGCGTCGGTCTCGGCGTGTTCGTCGCGGGCGGCGGCCACCGCCGCCGACCACAGCGGGTCCAGGACGCGGGCCAGCACATCGGCCGGCACCGGGGAGACATCACGGGCGG
>JAUPKM010000005.1 GCA_030837445.1 Actinomycetota bacterium | reverse complement strand
TGGTCGGTCACCACACCGTCGACGACCTTGCGGTAGGGAGTCTCGATGAAGCCGAACTCGTTGACCCGGGCGAACGTCGACAGCGACCCGATCAGGCCGATGTTGGGACCTTCAGGGGTCTCGATCGGGCACATCCGGCCGTAGTGGCTGGGGTGCACGTCGCGGACCTCGAAGCCGGCCCGCTCACGGCTCAGGCCGCCGGGGCCGAGCGCGGACAGCCGGCGCTTGTGGGTCAGACCGGCGAGCGGGTTGGTCTGGTCCATGAACTGGCTGAGCTGGCTGGTGCCGAAGAACTCCTTCAGCGAGGCAACCACCGGTCGGATGTTGATCAGCGACTGCGGCGTGATCGCCTCGACGTCCTGGGTCGTCATCCGCTCGCGGACCTGCCGCTCCATCCGGGACAGACCCGTGCGGATCTGGTTCTGGATCAACTCGCCGACCGTGCGCATCCGGCGGTTGCCGAAGTGGTCGATGTCGTCGGTCTCTACTGGGACCGGGCCACGCGGGCTATCCATCTCGGTGTCGCCGTTGTGCAGCCGGACGATGTACTCGATCGTCGCGACAATGTCGGACAGGCTGAGGATGTTGTCGCTCAGCGGTGCGTCCTGACCCAGCTTCTTGTTGATCTTGTAGCGACCGACCTTGGCCAGGTCGTAGCGCTTGGAGTTCATGTAGAAGTTGTTCAGCAGGGTGCGGCCGGCTTCGGCGTTCGGCGGTTCGCCTGGGCGCAGCTTCCGGTAGATGTCGGTGAGCGCCTCTTCCTGCGTCCCGATCGGGTCCTTGTCCAGCGTCGTCATCATCGACTCGTACTGCCCGAACCGCTCGCGGATCTCCTCGGCGGTCATCCCGAGCGCCTTCAACAGGACGGTGACGGGCTGCTTCCGCTTGCGGTCGACGCGGACGCCGACGAGGTCCTTCTTGTCGATCTCGAACTCGAGCCAGGCACCACGGCTCGGAATGATCTTGGCGATGTAGATGTCTTTGTCGCTGGTCTTGTCCGGGGTGCGCTCGAAGTAGACGCCCGGCGACCGGACCAGCTGGGAGACGACGACCCGCTCAGTCCCATTGATGATGAAGGTGGCCTTCTGGGTCATCAATGGGAAGTCACCCATGAACACCGTCTGAGACTTGATCTCACCGGTCTCGTTGTTCATGAATTCGGCGGTGACGAACAGCGGCGCGGAGTAGGTCAGATCCTTCTCGCGGCACTGCTCCTCGGTGTATTTGGGATCCTCGAACCGGTGGTCCCGGAAGGACAGCGACATGGTGCCGTTGTTGTCCTCGATCGGGCCGATTTCGGCGAAGATCTCCTCGAGACCCGAAGTCGTCGGAACGTCGCGAAGTCCGGCATCGAGTGCCGTCTGAACGCGGTCCTTCCAGGCCTGATCGCCGAGCAGCCAGTTGAAGGACTGGCGCTGAAGGTCGAGCAGATCTGGGACTTCGAGGGGCTCGCGGATCTTTGCAAAGGTCACGCGGTTGGTGGTACGGGCGGCAGCGGAGGCGGGGCGGGCGGCCAAGAGTGGTCCTTCCAAAGACTCGGGACTCTCGAATCAACGCGCCCTCAGGCACCACGATCACACCTTGGCTGTAAGCGTCGGCGTGAGGGCATGGCAAAGTGACGAGGGCGCAATGCACAACCATAGACCACTACCGCCGGGCCACCAACACCGGGTGGGTCGAAGGAGCAGGATAGGCCCGCTCACCCCCTGCCAGTCAAGCGCCACGCGCCAGAATGGGGACAACTGGAGGAATCGCGACGCCTGGGTCGGTCTCGGACGGACCGCTAGTTGCCCATCGGCAACCTCGCGCGAGCGGGAGGCTTTGCCGAGGGCGGCGGGGGTGAGACTGTCATCGTCCACTTCGCAGTGGCGTCGTCCACGGCCAGCCGCCGAGTGGTCACACTCATCTTGTCGCGAACACTGAGCAGCCATGGCTCCAACGTGCCCACCGTCCGGGCTATCCAGACGTTCGGGGCCTTGACCGCGGCAGATGGCCCCCGGATCCCCGACTCGCTGACCTCGAGATCCACGTCCCACGGCGGCCACGGCGTGCCCCGGTAGATCCGCACATGCGCCCTGATCGGTGCCGGCGGCGCACCGTCCTCAACTGCCTCGGCCGCACCCTCGAAGGAGGCGCTACCGGCGTGCGGCACGACGACACCTTCCTCGCAGTTGCCCGCATAGCCAAGGTGTTGACTGAGTAAGTCATTGCTGCACTGGCCGACTCGGATCGGCCCGCCAGTCTGGTTCCGCACGACGAGTTGCTGGTTGGTGACCTTCGTCGCGAGGTCGTCGGCAGCGGGGACGGGCCGGACAGATTGATTGACTCCCGACGAGCAGGCAGCGAGCAGCAGGACGGCCGAACCCAGTCCCAGGGCTACCCACTTGTGTGCCATCTTGACTCCCTGCGGTTCCGCTGAGCGGGACTACAGGCTACGTCGGCAAAGCGCCCAATGTCAGGGCGATTGGAAACGGGGCCCGGTCGGGGCTGCATCGGGTCCGTGAAAAATAGCAGCGGGCCCGCAGCTCCAGGGAGGAGTTGCGGGCCCGCTGGGCAGGATCAGCCAACCGGCTGTCCCTTGTTCAACTACTTGAGCGACACCGAAGCGCCGGCGGCCTCGAGGGCCTCCTTTGCCTTGTCGGCAGCTTCCTTGTTGGCCTTCTCGATGACGGCCTTGGGTGCGCTCTCGACCAAGTCTTTGGCCTCTTTCAGACCGAGGCTGGTGAGCGCACGGACCTCCTTGATGACCTGGATCTTCTTCTCGCCAGCGGCCTCGAGGATGACGTCGAACTCGTCCTGCTCCTCCGGTGCGGCCTCGGCAGCGCCGCCACCGGCCGGGGCGGCGGCCACGGCGACAGGAGCAGCGGCGGTGACCTCGAAGGTCTCCTCGAACTTCTTCACGAACTCGCTCAGCTCGATCAGGGTCATTTCCTTGAACGCGTCGAGCAGTTCGTCAGTCGACAACTTCGCCATGAGGGCGTTTCCTTTCCTACGGGTTGAACCGGGTCGTCGGGCGGCCCGGACTTTCGATGGTGGGCGCTCAGCCCTGGGCTTCGGCGTCGGCGGATGCCTCAGCCTCAGGAGCAGCGTCGGCGGATGCCTCAGCGGTTTTGATGGACTCGACTGCGGGTGCAGCCTCATCTGTTGCGTCGGCGGCCGGTGCAGCCTCGTCAGCAGGCGGTCCCTCTGCTTCGACCTTTGCGCGCAAGGCGTCCACCACGCGGGCGGCTTGCGACAATGGCGCAGCGAACAGGGAGACGGCGTTCTGGGTGGATGCCTTCAGGGCACCAGCCATCTTGGACAGCAGCACCTCGCGGGATTCCAGATCCGCGAGCTTGGACACCTCTTCAGCGGTCAGGACCTTTCCGTCCATGATTCCGCCCTTGATGACCAGGGCCGGGTTCGCCTTGGCGAAGGTACGCAGACCCTTGGCAGCTTCGACCGGATCACCGTCGACGAACGCCAGGGCGCTCGGTCCGGTCAACAGATCGTCGATACCTTCGACCCCGGCCTCGCGCGCCGCAATCTTGGTCAACGTGTTCTTCACCACTGAGTACGAGGCATTCCCGCTCAGTGAACGGCGTAGTTCCTTCAGTTGGGCAACCGTGAGCCCGCGGTACTCGGTCAGCACAGTGGCGGAAGAACTGCGGAGCGATTCCGCGATCTCCGCGACTGCCGTCGCTTTGTCATCCCTCGCCATGGGACTCCTTCCAGTGAGTGCCACCGGCGGCCCGGGAAAGAGAAGTGCCCCGGCGCATGTGGGCCGGGGCGCGCCCGCCGATGCGGGGCACTGAGCTCACCTGCGCTGGCGCCCCATCTTGCGGGCCTTCGTGTTCGGGATCGACCCGAACCCACCGGCGGTCTTCGGCTCGGCAAGCATAGGCGACGGGCATCCCTGTGCACGTGCCGGGGTCTGCCGAGGTGCGCTACTCCTCGCCCACCACGCGAGCCGGGTCGATCTGGATGCCGGGGCTCATGGTCGCGGAGATAGTCGCCTTCTTGATGTAGCGACCCTTTGCGCTGGAGGGCTTCAACCGCAGCACCTCGTCGAGGGCGGCCCGATAGTTGTCCAGTAGCGCGGCCTCCGAGAACGAGACCTTGCCAATGATGAACTGCAGATTGCCGTGCTTATCGACCCGGAATTCGATCTTGCCGCCCTTGATCTCGGCGACGGCCTTCGCCGCATCCATCGTGACGGTGCCGGTCTTCGGGTTCGGCATCAATCCGCGTGGACCGAGCACACGACCCAGCTGGCCGACCTTGCCCATCAAGTCCGGGGTCGCCACGACCGCGTCGAAGTCGGTCCAGCCACCCTTGATCCGCTCCACCAGCTCGTCGCTGCCGACGAAGTCCGCGCCGGCCTCCCGGGCCGCTTCGGCCCGGTCCCCGGTGGCGAACACGAGCACCCGCGACGTCTTGCCAGTGCCGTTGGGCAGGTTGACCGTGCCACGAACCATCTGGTCTGCCTTGCGCGGATCAACTCCGAGCCGGAAGGTCATCTCGACCGTCTGGTCGAACTTGCCGGGCGGGAACGCCTTCAGCAAGTCAATCGCATCCTTGGCCGAGTACAACGAGTCCCGATCGAAGGTCTCAGCTGCTGCCCGGTAGTTCTTTCCCTGCGCCATTTTCAATCTCCTAATCCCGTCCACCACGAATGCGGACGATGTGGTCGAGCGGACCCGGTCGGGCCCTCCCACTTCCTACCCGGCGGTTGGCTCCCGCCGGGGTCGAACTTATTGCCACATCAGCTGGTCGATCCGAACCGACCGAACCGGCCTATGCCAACCGAACTAGTCGACGACGGTGACGCCCATCGAGCGGGCGGTGCCCTCGATGATCTTCATCGCGGCGTCCACGTCGTTGGCATTGAGGTCGGGCATCTTGAGTTCGGCGATTTCCCGCACCTGCGACTTGGTGATCTTCGCGACCGGCTTGAGCGGGTTTCCGGAACCCTTCTCGACCCCAGCGGCCTTCAGCACGAGTTTGGCCGCAGGCGGTGTCTTGGTGATGAAAGTGAAGGATCGGTCTTCGTAGACCGTGATCTCCACTGGGATGACCTGGCCGCGCTGGGCCTCGGTCGCGGCGTTATACGCCTTGCAGAACTCCATGATGTTGACGCCGTGCTGACCGAGGGCGGGGCCCACCGGGGGCGCCGGGTTCGCAGCACCAGCGGTGATCTGCAACTTGATCAGGCCGGTGACCTTCTTGTTCTTCTTCGGGGCCATGTGCGTGGTGCTCCTAGTTCTTCTGGATCTGGCTGAAGCTGAGTTCGACCGGGGTCTCACGGCCAAAGATTTCCACCAGACCGGTGACCTTCTGGGCGTCCAGATTGATCTCCGAGACAGTGGCGTGGAGGGTGGCGAACGGCCCGTCGATGACCGTGACCGAGTCGCCGACTGCGACATCGATCTCGGTAACCACGGCCGTGGCAGCAGCCGGGCTGGCCGCGCCGCCGCCGGCAGCCGCGGTCTGCTCGACCGGCTCCGGTGCGATCATCTGCTCGACCTCGGACAGCGAGAGCGGCACCGGGTCGGATCCCCGCGGACCGACGAATCCGGTCACGCCTGGGGTGTCGCTGACGGCGCGCCAGGTCTCGTCGGTCATGTACATCCGGACCAGCACATAGCCGGGGAACTTGTTCCGCTCGACCTGTTTGCGCTGGCCCTGCTTGATCTCAGTGACCTGCTCGCTGGGAACCTCAACCTGGAAGATGTCATCTTCCAGGTTCATCGACTTGATCCGCGATTCCAGATTTGCCCGGACCCGCTTCTCATAGCCGGAGTACGAGTGGATCACGAACCAGTCACCCGGCGCCTCTCGCAGGGTGCGCCGGAATTCCTCCAGCGGGTCCTCCTCGGCGTCCTCGTCAGCCAGCTGCTCCGGCAGCGGGATCTCTGCGTCCGCGATGGCGTCCGCGGCCGCAATCTCCACCACCTCGGCCTCAATCGGATCCGGGGACGCCGCGATCTCGGCGTCGGCGATGTCCTCGATGGCAGCGATTTCGGCATCCTCGGGGACGTCGACTGGGAACGAGGCCTCAGCGACCTCCACGTCGTCGGCACTTTCGGCCACGACGTCGGGGGTCTCGTGCGTGTCGGACACTGTCGTCCTTCCTGAAGGCATGCGGGTCAAGTGGTCTGGAATGTGGGGGTTCGCGCTATTCGCCGAAGACGAAGAACACTCCCTTGGCGAAGGTAAAGTCGTAGAGGGCGAGGATCGCAGCCATGATCACCACGAAGATCAGGACGACGACGGTGTAGTCGATTAGCTCCTTGCGGGTGGGCCAAATGACTTTGCGAAGTTCCGCTATCACCTGCCGCAGGAAGAGTCTGAAGCGCGCGATCATGCCGGGCTTGGGCTCTTTCTTCGGCTTGGCTTTCGCCTTGCCCTTGCTGACCGCCTCCTTCTTGCTGCTCTGCGGTGCTACTTCCGACTTGGCTGCCTTCTTGTCGGCGGCACTCGAATCCTGTCCGGCGTCCTGCTCGTTCCCGGCAGCGTCAGGCGGCGACTGGTCGCCGTCGTCTTCGCTCACGTAGAACCTCCGTATGTCCGGCCGGGGCCGGGGACGAAAACTGCGGCGGGCGCCACAGCAGCCATGCAGGTCGCGTCGCAGGGTCGGAGGGACTTGAACCCACAACCCCCGGTTTTGGAGACCGGTGCTCTGCCAATTGAGCTACGACCCTACGTATCCTCGGTCGCGCCGAACCAGCCCAAGGCTCAGGGCAGGCTCACGCACGGCACCGGGGGTACCGGCGACCACCATACGCGAGTCGCGACGCGCTGCGACTACCCGGGGCGGTGCGATTCGGGTAGTCGTGCGGAACAATGTCTGCCATGCCCAGATCGAAGCGAGTGTCCACCCGGATCGGATCCATCGCAGAGTCCGCAACGTTGGCGGTCGATGCAAAGGCGAAAGCACTGAAGGCCGCCGGCAGACCGGTGATCGGATTCGGCGCCGGTGAACCCGACTTCCCGACGCCCGACTACATCGTGGCCGCAGCAGTCGCCGCCTGCAGTGACCCGGCAATGCACCGCTACACCCCCGCCGGCGGGTTGCCGAAGCTGAAAGCCGCGATCGTGGCCAAGACTGCCAGGGATTCCGGGTACGTTGTCGAGGCTAACCAGGTGCTGGTCACCAACGGTGGCAAGCAGGCCCTGTACAACGCTTTCGCCGCGTTACTCGATCCAGGCGACGAGGTGCTGCTGCCGGCGCCATACTGGACCACCTACCCGGAGTCCATCCAACTGGCGGGTGGCGTGCCTGTTGTCGTGCCGACCGACGCCAGCAGCGGCTACCGGGCAACGGTGGAGCAGCTGGACCAGGCTGTCACCGACGCCACCAAGGCGCTGGTGTTCGTGTCGCCCTCCAATCCGACCGGCGCGGTCTACTCGCCGGAGCAGGTTGCCGAGATCGGGCGCTGGGCAGCGGCCCGCGGGTTGTGGGTGGTGACCGACGAGATCTATGAGCACCTGGTCTACGGCGACGCCGAGTTCAGTTCGATGCCGGTGCTGGTCCCGGAACTCGCCGACCGCTGCATTGTCGTGAACGGGGTAGCCAAGACCTACGCGATGACTGGTTGGCGGGTGGGCTGGATGATCGCGCCGGCCGATATCACCAAGGCCGCGACCAACCTGCAGTCGCACGCGACCAGCAATGTCGCAAACGTGTCGCAGATGGCAGCGTTAGCGGCCGTCAGCGGAGGTTTGGAGGCGGTCGAGGTGATGAAGGTCGCGTTCGACCGTCGCCGTCGAACGATAGTGGAGCTGCTGAACGGGATCCCCGGGGTCGTCTGCCCTGAACCCGAAGGGGCGTTCTACGCCTACCCGAGTGTCGAGGGGGTGCTGGGGCGGAAACAGCGCGGGCGGGTGCCAACGACCTCCGCGGAGCTGGCCGAGGTGATCCTCGACGAGGCCGAGGTGGCAGTGGTGCCCGGCGAGGCGTTCGGCGCTCCTGGCTACCTTCGCCTCTCCTACGCCCTCAGCGACGACGACCTACGTGAAGGTATCGGGCGGATCGCGACGCTGCTCGCGGAGTAACTCCCCCTCGGTGCGGCCAGACGTTAGAGCGCGCAGCCGACCAACACCGGTTCCGGCATCAACGTGACCCCGAACTTCGCGCGCACTCCCGTCCTCACTGCGCGGGCAAGTTCCAGCAACTCCTCGGTGCTGGCACCTCCCCTGTTGGTCAGAGCCAGGGTGTGCTTGGTACTGATTGTCACCGTCGCGTCGGGTCGTAGCCCATAGCCCTTGCTGAAGCCAGCCTGATCAATCAACCACGCTGCGCTGGTCTTCACCCGGCCACCACCGGCCTCGAACCGCGGGGCGGCCGGGGCCAAGGACGCGGCCTCGTCCGGAGTCAGAATCGGATTCGTGAAGAAGGAACCGGCACTCCAGGTGTCGTGGTCCTCGGCATCGAGCACCATCCCCTTGCCGCGCCGCAGTTCCAGCACGGTCCGGCTGACATCTGCGAGGTCCGCCGGCTGGTCCAGTCCGACACCCAGTCGGATGGCCAGCTCGGGATACCGGATGGCGGCCGAGGCGGACTGCAATGGCAGTCGGAATCTGACCGAGAGCACCACATACCTATCGGGATTGACTTTGAAGGTGCTACTTCGGTAGCTGAACCGGCAACTCGCCGAGTCGAGCTCCACAACCGCGCCCGCGGCCCTATCCCACACTCGAACGCCGACGATCGTGTCCGCCACTTCCTGCCCGTAGGCGCCGACATTCTGGATTGGCGTCGATCCAACGCAGCCGGGGATGCCGGCGAGCGCCTCCACCCCAGACCGACCGCTGGCGACCATCTGCGCCACAAAGTCCGGCCATGGTTCCCCCGCCGCCACCTCGACCAATTCGCTGTCGTTGCAGACGCCGGTCGAAATGCCTCGAGTCCGCACCAACACCACGCGGCCATCGAAACCCGCATCGGCCACCACGACGTTGCTGCCGCCGGACAGCACCAACACCGGCGTGGCGCAAGCATCTGCCCCGGCCACCGCCGCGATCAGAGCGTCCTCCGACTCGGCCACCGCGACCTCACCACAGGGGCCGCCGAGCCGGAGGGTCGTCAACTCACGGAGTCGAACAGGCGCATCGGCTGACGCCGACTCAACGCCGTTCATGGCGTCCACGCCAGCTGCATTCCGACTGGGTCAGACGGGCAGTCGGACAACCGCGGTCGCGTTACCGAGCACGCCCACGCCGTCGACCTCCGCGATGAGGTCGAGTCGGACTCGGCCGTCACCGAGCAGTTCCGCCACTGTTGCTGTGACATCAATGTGGGCGCCGTGGTCGTCGTCCGGCACAACCACCGGCTTGGTGAACCGCACCCCGAACGACTCGACCCGCCCTGGGTCGCCAACCCAGTCGGTGACGACGCGCCCTGCCTGGGACATCGTGAACATTCCGTGCGCGATCACATTGGGAAGGCCGACAGCGGTCGCCAACCTTTCATTCCAGTGGATCACGTTGAAGTCGCCTGAGGCGCCCGCGTACATCAGCAGGTTCATTCGTTGAACACCGAACCGGCCCGTCGCGACGACCTGCCCAACCTCGAGATCCTCACCCGCGTACGTCATCGTCCCGCCTCCTCACTGGTCGATGAGTCTGCGACGATCGGCGCCGTCCCCCTCGACACCAGCACCGACCTCGTTGTCACCACATGCTCACCCTCGACGGTCTCGACGTCGGCCTTGCAGATCACGAACTCGTTTCGACCCGCGGCGAACATCTTCTCCAAGCTCGCCTTCACCACGACCTCATCGCCGGCATTCAGTGGCCGAGCGAACTCGAACGACTGTTCGCCGTGAACAATCCGGGCGTAGTCAATGCCCAGCTCCTGGTCGAACATCGCCGCAGCCATCGCCCGGATGGTCAGCACGAATGGGAACGTGGGCGGGGCAATCACATCGGGGTAGCCGAGAGCTGCCGCGGCCTCGACGTCATGGTAGGCCGGGTTGAAGTCGCCGATCGCGGTCGCAAACTCGCGGATCTTCTCCCTGCCCACCTGGTAGGGCGGGGTGGTCGGATAGACCTTTCCCTCACACGCCATGTTCAATGACATCTACATACCGCCAATCTGTCCGCCGGTGACCGGAATTGTGACTCCTGAAACGTAATCCGAATCCGGCGACGCCAGGAACGCGTGCACCGCCGCGATCTCCTCCGGCTCGCCGAACCGGCCCAACGAAATCATCATCCGAGCCATCTGCCGCATCTCCTCCGGCACACCCGTGGCCTCACCCGGCTTCTTTGCCGCCGTCATCCGGGTCTCGATGAATCCGGGCGCCACCGCGTTCACATTGATGGCGAACGCGCCAAGTTCCCGGGCCAGAGTCTTGGTGACGGCGATCAATCCGCCCTTGGCTGCCGTGTAGTTGACCTGCCCAGGGTTGCCCATCAGCGCCGCGACCGACGAGGTGAACACGATCTTGCGGTGATGGGCTGGTCTGCCCGATGCGGCGATCTCCGCTTTTGCCGCATCACGCATCACCGGCACGGCCGCCCGCGAGGTATGTATCGCGGTGCGCAGATTCGCGTCGAGGACGAAATCGAACAACTCGTCGTCCATCAGGTGGAACATCTTGTCCCGGGTCGCGCCTGCGTTGTTGATGAGGATATCGACGGCGCCGAACTGCTCCACCGCGGTCGCGACCAACCGTTCGGCCTCCGCCAGCTCGACTGTGTTGGCCACGCAGGGGAAGGCCGCACCGCCGTTGGCGGTAATCGCGGCGACCGTCTCCTCGGCGGGAATCGGATCAATGTCGTTCACGACGACCCGGGCACCGTCGGCGGCCAGTCGTGCCGCCGTGGCTGCACCAATCCCTCGACCGCCCCCCGTGACGATCGCTACCTTGCCCTGCAGCCGACCCATGACCTGCCACCCTTCGCCGTTGGACTCACAACGCTCGTTCTTGTCGGCGATGCTACCGGCAGCCTGCGACAGAAGCCGGGTGGTTCATTGCCGCAGGTTGCTAGCGGGTTTCCTTGTGCTCGGTGTGGTGGTTGCAGCGCGGACAGTACTTCTTCATTTCAAGCCGGTCGGGGTTGTTGCGTCGATTCTTCTTCGTGATGTAGTTGCGCTCCTTGCACTCCCCACACGCGAGAGTGATCTTCGGGCGAACATCTGAGGCCTTGGCCACGGCAGTGCCTTTCGGTGTCGAGAGAAAAAGTAGCGGAGGCCGGACTTGAACCGGCGACACAGCGATTATGAGCCGCTTGCTCTGCCTGGCTGAGCTACTCCGCCGCGCAGACCCATGGTCGGATCCACCGAGCCCCAATACGGAATCGAACCGTAGACCTTCTCCTTACCATGGAGACGCTCTGCCGACTGAGCTATTGGGGCGCGCGCAGTGCGAACTGCATGCCCCACGAGGGTACACGGGCTGCGACCGGCCCGGCCGCTGCGGGTGGCGGCGTGCAGCAACTGCAGACCGCAGCAGCGGCGCCGAGCGGGTCATGACTGACGCCCGCCGGTGGCACGCTGCCCCGACACGAGGTTAACTCGACCCATGACTAACTGGACTGAAGACGATATCGGCGACCTCACCGGCGAGACCATTGTCGTCACCGGCGCCAACTCGGGCCTCGGGCTGGAGTCGACCCGCGCCCTGGTCGAGCACGGCGCATTGGTCATCGCCGCCTGCCGGGATCTGGCCAAAGGCCAGGCCTGCACGTTGCTGCGCGGTTCCGGCAGCGTCGACCTGCGCGAGCTGGACCTTGCAGACCTCGGCTCGGTGGAACGATTCGCCGACGGGGTGCTGGCCGACTATCCACAACTCTCGGTGCTGATGAACAACGCCGGAGTGATGGCACTACCCCAAGGTGAGACCGCCGACGGCTTCGAGCGCCAATTCGGAACCAACCACTTGGGCCACTTCGCGCTCACCGGGCGGCTTCTGCCCGCCCTCCTCGCCGCACCCGCAGCACGTGTCGTCACCACGAGTTCCGGCGCCCACAAGATGGGCAAGATGAACTTCGAGGACCTGCAGTCCCGGCAGCACTACCGCCGCTGGAGCGTGTATGGGCAGTCGAAACTGGCCAATCTGCTGTTCACCCTGGAGCTGCAGGCGCGGCTGTCCGGAATCGGCGCTGCCGCGATCGCAGTCGCCGCCCACCCCGGATTCTCCAACACCAACCTGCAGAGTGGTCACGCCAAGGCGACCGGAAGCCGAATCGAGGAATCGATCAACGGCGTGGTCAACCGAGTGGTCTCCCAGTCCGCCCAGATGGGAGCGCTGCCACAGTTATACGCAGCCACCTCGCCAGCGGTGCGGGGCGGGGAGTACATCGGGCCAGACGGCTTCCTGGAGATGCGCGGCTACCCGACAGTCGTGCAACCCAACGGACGCGGCAAGGACACCGTCGATGCCGCTCGATTGTGGGCCGAGTCAGTGCGGCTCACCGGCGTCGACTACGCCGAGTTGGATAGCGTGTCGAAGTAGCCTCCCTCAACTGGCGGAATGGCGCCGCGACACCAAGGGCCGGCCGTACGCACAGGAGGCTGGAGGGATCAGATGAACGACTCGACACACGCCGTGAGTCAGTGGGTACTCCACCTGCTGCATGACGAGTTCGGCGACGCCATCCATCGGGTCGACGCCACTACCTATGAACTCCCCGTCGGCAGCACCAAAGTGATCATCGACGTGATGCCTGCTGGCAACGGCACTGTCGTCAACATCGTCGCCCCCCTGGTGTTCTACGTGCGGCCCGACCCGGAACTATTCGAACTTGTCGCGCGGCAGGTGGGCGCCCCCGGCCTCGGTCACCTCCGGGTCAAGGATTCGGAGCGACCGGGGATGCTGGACGTGCTTGTCGCCAGCCAACTCAACGGCGACGACATCGACCGGTCGGAGTTGATCACGACTGTGGCGGTGCTCGGCGGCTACGCGGACGACACCGACGACGCGCTCGCAGCCAGGTTCGGCGGCCAGGTCCTGCGCGACTGACCCGCGCGACTGCTCTGGTACCTCACCCTGACCACCAGTACAGTGACCCGAAACCCTGGCATAGACCCCAACCACAGGAGACCGGCGTGAACCTGGCAGACAACCTGACCCGCACCGCGGACCTGCACGGCGACCGGACCGTCATCAAACTCGACGACTTTGAGTTGAGCTACGCCGCGCTCGACATCGCCAGCCAGATGGCAGCAGGGTGGCTTTCCGAGCTGGGGGTGGAGCCGGGTGACCGGGTGTGCCTGATGCTGCCGAACCTGCCGCAGTTCCCGATCCTGTACTACGGAATCCTGCGCGCGGGTGCCGTTGTGGTACCGATGAACCCACTGCTGAAGTCCCGCGAGATCGAGTTCTTCCTGACCGATTCCGGTGCCAAGGTGATCTTCGCCTGGGAGGGCGTGGCCGAGGAGGCGGTGGCCGGAGCACTCGCCGCGAACACGAACTGCATCTTGGTGTCCACGACCGACTTCGCCGCTGAACTCGGTCAGCACACGCCGCAGCCGGGGGTTGTGGACCGCGCTGCCGAGGACACCGCCGTGATTCTCTACACCTCCGGCACAACGGGCAAACCCAAGGGCGCGGAGCTCACCCACAGCAATCTGCTCTCCAACATCGAGGCATCAGTTGGTCTCTTCGGCGGTGGGCCCGACGATGTGATCTTCGGCGGGCTTCCGCTGTTTCATTCGTTCGGCCAGACGTGCGGGTTGAACTCGGCGGTGGCACTCGGGGCGAGTCTCACGCTGCTCCCACGGTTTGAGCCGAAGAAGGCCTTGGAGGTGCTGCAGCGGGACAAGGTCACGGTGCTGCAGGCGGTGCCGACGATGTATGTGGCCCTGCTACAGGAACCGGAGCATGGGAACTATGACACGTCGGCGCTTCGGCTGTGCGTGTCCGGCGGGGCATCGTTGCCGGTCGAGGTGCTCAAGGGATTCGAGTCCGAGTTCGGTAGCGCAATCCTGGAGGGGTACGGACTGTCGGAGACATCGCCGGTCGCATCCTTCAACCACCCCGACCGCGAACGCAAGCCCGGGTCCATCGGAACGCCGATCGCGGGTGTCGAGATGCGGTTGGTCGACGGTGACTGGAACGACGTCGGAGAAGGCGAGATCGGCGAGATCGCGATCAAAGGTCCGAACGTGATGAAGGGCTATTGGAACCGGCCGGAGGCGACCTCTGAGGTGGTCCGAGGCGAATGGTTCCGCACTGGCGATCTGGCCACCCGAGATGACGAGGGCTACTACTTCATCGTCGACCGCGCCAAAGACATGATCATTCGTGGTGGCTTCAACGTGTATCCACGCGAGATCGAGGAGGTTCTCTACGAGCACCCCGCCGTCGCGGAGGCAGCCGTGATCGGGATCCCGGACGCTGTGATGGGCGAGGAGATCGGGGCAGCCATCACCCTCAAACCGGGGTCGACGGCCAGCACCGACGAGATCCGCGCCTTCGTCAAGGATCGCGTGGCTCCGTATAAGTACCCGCGAGTGGTGTGGTTGGCCCCTGAGGGACTGCCCAAGGGCCCAACCGGCAAGATTCTGAAACGCGAGATCACGCCCGGCTGACGCCGGGTCCCTGCCCGCGGCCGAGACAGCGGCTTGCTGGTCGCCAGTTGCCGGATCGTCGCCCGACCTCCGAGCAAGGCAGCCGACCTCGCGACCAAAACGCCGCGAGTGCCCGTTCTGTCGTGACTGGCGACACCTGTCCGGGGGCGTCAGCCGTCGCACTGCCGCACCGTGCACGCGGAACCGCCCGCTACCCGTCAACCCCCAGCACGATCGTCGCGAACCTCTCAAGTTGCCGGCGCACCATCAGATGCGGGAAGTCGCTCTCCACGCCATTGACCAAGATGGCGAAAGTTCGGTATCGACCCGGAGCCGGAATCGCGATACCAGCCAGCGCAGCAACCCCGGATAGTGACCCGGACTTAGCCCAGAGCCTCCCGCGAACCTGGTCTGCCGGCGGGCGGGCGAACCAGTCGTTGGCCGCCGACATCGATCCCGTGACTCCGGCCAGTGGCAACCCGCCTTCGGGGAAGATTGTCGCCAGTTCGGGGTGCCTTTCACGACTGCACACCCGGGCCAACACGTCGGTCAACAGATCTGCCCGCACCCGACTGTCCCGGGACAGGCCGCTGCCGTCTGCCGGGACGACCCCGGTGGTGTCAAGACCCAACTCATCGAGCGCGGATTGGACTGCGCTTCGGGCGCCCGCCCAGGTCGGCTCATAACCCCGTCCGATCGCCACCATCCGGTGGAGGACTTCGGCTGTGGGATTGTGGCTCGACTGCAGCATGTGCGTCACCAGGGCAGCCACGGTCGCGGACTCCGCGGTAGCCAGCGACCTCAGCTCCGACACGTCCACGTCCACGTCCACCTCAGGCATCCGACACACGCCACTGAACGCGGCGTCAACCCCACGCGCGGACAGGGCCCCGGCGAAGGCGAGCCCGGCTGCCTCGCCGGGGTGGAAACCGAAGTACTCCCGCAGCCCGAGCGGGACCACCGGTTGGACCTCAATCGGCATGAACTCGGACCGCCAACCGGGCGCCGGGTTCGCCGGTGGGAACAGCCCCTCATCGACCACGACCCGAGCGCGTGCGTGATCACCGAGCCGGCTGACTGTATCCCGGGCGAGCGCGGCCATGGTGGAAGGGTCCAGAGTCGGATCGCCGCCACCAGACAGTCTGAGCGTGACTACCGGCTTGTTCCGGGCGCCGTCGGAGGCGATAGCCGCCTCGCTGCCCGGTGCGAGCACCACCTCGGTGCGAAACCTGTGGTCTGCGGGAAAGGTCCGCAGGGCAGCCACGGCGGTGAGGATTTTCATGCAGGAGGCGCCCGCCCGAGGCGTCGATGCGGCCCGACCGGCCAGAACAGCCCCACTCGCCACGTCAAGGACCTGCCAGGAGAACGCCGTCCCGAGCGCCTCGGCGACGGCGTTCTCCGTGGACCACCGATCGAGCCGATCGCCCAGCGAATCGTGGGCCGACTCGGTCATGGCACCAGCGCCGGGTCGCCGCCGACGACCCGCAGCCAGATGCCGCCCGTCTCGAACGGCGCCGACAGACACATCGGCATATGGTCGGCGAACCACTCTCGCTGAAACCGGATCAGGTAGTGGTTCCACAGGACGATCTCGAGACGCTCATTCGACTGCAGCAGCGCGTGCAGCGTGTACGCCTCGTTCAGCGCGGTGCCAGCTGCGAGCCATCGTCGCGGGTACTCGAACGGATGGAAGATGTCGTGGATGTGCACCAGCACCCCCGGCGCCAACGCAGGCAGCACCTCGAAGAAGAGGTGTGTCACGTCAGACCCGGCCCGGGCCACGTGGCTGCTGTCGATAGCCAGGATGTCACCGTCGCCGAGCACAGAGAAGACGTCCAGCGGTACGTCCTGCACCTCAGACTGGATGATCACGCACGCGGCACCCTCACCGGCACCGCCTTCCCCCGCCCCCAGCAGTGACCTGAGTCGCGCCACGTCAGGGTCGATGAACGTGAACCGAGTCGATCCGCCCAGGAAGTTCTCATCGACGTCCAGCGCCAGCGCAGACGAATACCCCGCCCCTACCTCTACCAGCCGTCGCGGCTTCAGCTGGCGCAGCATCAGGGCGAAACAGACCGCGTCCGACCCGGCGAACCACGTGTTGTCCAGGTCGAATCGTCGGGGTTGGTCCGACTGCAGCCAGTGAGCAGTCTCTGGGTAGGCGGCCAGAAGCCGGGTCAACAATGTCCACTGCTGATCGTCACGCAAGTCCACCAACGGAATCTCCCGCAGACCCGGGCCCTCGATCGACTCCACCCGAGCGCGATCCGTCTCCGACGGAATCGGCGAATACGGATGGCCCGGAGGTACATGCAGGACGCTTCGGTCCCGAACGATCCGCCAACCCAGTCGAATCCGCTGTTCGACATGCGACATCGGGTTGTCTGTCATGGTCGGCCCGCCAGCAGCGGCGGCATCCCGGGCGGCATGACTCAATCGTATCGGCCGGTCCGACAGGCAACGGACATGTGCAGGGTCAGCGCAGATCCGACCGATCGGCGCGAGCCACTACCCTGACCAGCATGACCCTGCCTCCAGAGTTGGCTGCAGTGGCGGCCGCCACCAAGGGCTTCCTGCCACCGGATGAGGCCGAAGCCCTGCACACAGCCGCTCGGGCAGCTGGCGCCGGAGTGTGGTTGGAGATCGGCAGTTATTGCGGGAAGTCCACCGTGTACCTCGGTGGCGCCGCGCGAGACGTCGGGGCACAGCTGCTGACGGTTGACCACCACCGGGGTTCCGAGGAGAACCAACCGGGTTGGGAGTGGCACGACGCCAGCCTGGTCGATGCCCACACCGGTCGGCTCGACACCCTTCCGTCACTCCGACGAACGCTTTGGGACGCGCAACTGGAAGGCGTCGTCACCCCGATAGTCGGCGACACCAAGCAGGTGGGCCGCTGGTGGACCACACCGCTGACGTTCCTCTTCCTCGACGGCAACCACACGGAGCGCATCGCCCAGCATGACTATGCCGCGTTCGCCCGACACCTGGTGGCAGGCGGCACTCTGGCCGTACACGACGTCTTCCCAGATCCGGCCGACGGCGGCCAGCCGCCGTGGCATGTGGTGCAGCGCGCGGTCGACTCGGGAGCCTTCGAGCAGACCGGTGTGACCGGCTCACTGCGGGTCTTGCGCCGGATTCCGGGAGCTGCGTTCAGTTGAGACGAGGACCGCGCAGCTAGCGGTGACCGACCAGCGCGGCCATCGCACCCGCGGCGGCGGCTTCCGCCACCGCGCAGTCGGACCCGTGGCGACGACAGACATCGGCGGGGATGGGCACTCCGGCGGGCAATTCGTGACCGGCGAACAGCTGATAGCTGGTCCCACCGGCAAGGGCATCGCAGGCGAGCACGACCGCCGCCGAGGTCCAGGACGAGGCCTCCACCGGCCAGTACAGTCCGTCGTCGACCACCAGGCCTGTCCAATAGGTGCCGTCCGACTCGCGCAGACACTGGATGTCGACCAGCAGTGACCGCCCGCGATCGAAGTCCCCGATTGTGATCAACGCGATGGCAAGTTCGGCGGTCTCCGCGCCAGTGACCCACGGTCGATCGCTGACGCAGCGAGCCCCATACCCGGCGATCACGAACTCATCCCATCGCTCGGCCAGCAGGTCGACGGCGGCAGTCCCCCGGATCGCCCCGCCCAGCACTGGGTAATACCAGTCCATCGAGTAGCGTCCCTTATCGAGGAACATCTCCCGATGGGCCACTATGGCGTGCTGCAGCAACCCGGCGGCCAGCTCCCAGTCCGGCTGCGGGTCACCGACCAGCTCCGCCAGCGCAATCCCACAGCGGAGCGCCTGATAGATCGACGAACTGCCGGTCAGTAGTGCATCTGGCGACACTGTTCCGATAGGTGATCGACCCCAGGCCACGTGACCGGTGGGTTGTTGCAGGTCGACAACGAGGTTGAGCGCGCGGTGAACGTGCGGCCACATCTCGGTTGGCAACTCCAGGTCCTGCGTTACCAACCACCACTGCCAAACCCCGACGGCGACGTAGGCACACTGATTCGCATCGACGGACGCGTCCAGAATCCGGGTGCCGTCATAGGACATCGCCCACGATCCGTCTTCGGCCTGCATCCGGCGCAGCCATCGATACGCCGCCCGCGCCTCATCGAACAATCCACCCACGGTCAGCGCCATCGCGCACTCGACGTGGTCCCAGGGATCGGTGTGACCATCCGGCCAGGGCAATGCGCCACCCTCCTGCTGAACCCGTGCGATGGCCCGGACGGTGTCCCGCAACTGGCCCTCGGA
Organism: Actinomycetota bacterium; assembly: GCA_030837445.1. Classification (GTDB taxonomy): domain Bacteria; phylum Actinomycetota; class Actinomycetes; order S36-B12; family UBA10799; genus JACJWR01. The sequence goes on along the minus strand of JAUPKM010000005.1, from coordinate 5,639 downwards.
CGGCAGACCTACCGGGGAGGACGACGCAACCGGACCAGGAGAAGATGCCTCGCCGGAATTTGCCGACTCAGGCCGCGACATGGCTCACCTCCGGTTTCCGCAGATAGCTGACCAGGCTCTTGCCGACGACCGGATTGAGTGCTCGCTCAGTCACCCGGGTGAGCGCGGGGGCACTCATCATGTCCCACACCAACAATCGGTGGTAAGCCTTGACCAGCGGATTGTCGTCGTTTCGAACCCCGACCGCACACTTGAGCCACCAGTACGGGGCATGCAGGGCGTGGGCATGGTGACCACCGAGAAGCTCCAGTCCGGTGCCGGTCAGACGCCGGTTGAGGACGTCACCGCGATAGACCCGGACGTGGCCGCCTTCAACCTCGTGATAGTCGTCGGAGAGCGCCCAACAGATCTTCTCCGGCAGCCAACGGGGTACCGACACAGCGAGTAGCCCGCCGGGTCGCAAGACCCTGACGAGTTCTGCCATCGCCATCGTGTCATCGGGTAGGTGCTCCAGAATCTCGGCAGCGACAATTCGGTCGAAACTGCCATCGTCGAACGGCAGTGCGTAGGCGTCGCCTCGGACTGCTACGGCAGTGGCACCGGCAGGCACCTCTTCCTGCTCCGCCATCGCCGCGAACATGCTCGCCACATCGCCCAACTCGTTGGCGTCCATGTCCAACGCCACCACGTTGGCCCCCCGCCGATACAACTCGAAGGCGTGCCGGCCGGCGCCGCACCCCATGTCCAACACACGGTCTCCCGGGTCGACCGGGAAGCGGTCGAAGTCCACCGTCAGCACGTCACTCCACCCTCCGCCAAGCACGCGTGATACCAGGCGGCGGTTCGCTCTGCGACCACCCGCCAGGTGTACCGCTGCAGCACCCGGGCGCGGCCGGCTGCCCCCAGCCGACCGGCCAGGTCGTCATCGTCGAGGACCCGCCCGATCGCGGCCGCGAGCGCCGCTGGATCGCCAGGTGGCACGTGCAGCGCCGCCTCACCATCGGGACCGACCACCTCCGGTAACGCTCCTGCCGTGGTGGCCACCAGGGGCGTGGCGCAGGCCATCACTTCGACCGCCGGCAGGCTGAAGCCCTCATACAGGCTGGGCACGACCGCCACCTGCGCGGACTGGAACAACGCCACCAAATCCGCTTCCGACAGATCGGCGACGAACCGCACCGAGGCCGTCAACCCGAGACGTTCAATAGCCGCGGCCGTGGCGCCGCCCTCCCGCACAGTACCGACCACGACCAATTCGACTGGCCGATCGGCCCTCAGGCTCGCCGTCGCCTCCAGCAGCGGCACCAGACCTTTCAGCGGCACATCCGCGCTCGCGGTCGCCACGATGCGACCCGGAACTCGCGGTTGGGACGGCGGCACGAACACGTCGTGCGCCACCCCAAGGGGCACCACTGTCATCCGGTCTGCCCGCACATCGAAGGACGTGATTATGTCGGCTCGAGATGACTGGCTGACGGTCAGCACCGCCGGCAACCGTCTCGCCACCCGGCCTTGCATCCGGAGAAACGAGTACCAGCGCCTGATCGGGATCTGTTTGCGCAGAGTTGCCGCCGCCAGCTCCAGCCGTCGGTCGACCGCGATCGGATGATGCACCGTGGCAACAACCGGCAGCCCGGCCTTGCGAGTGAGGAGCATGCCATAACCAAGGGTCTGGTTGTCGTGCACGATATCGGGCCAGCTCGCCCTCGGTCGGTTCACCAGAACCCGCCAGGAACGCAAACTGAAGGTGAGCGGCTCGGGGAATGAGGCGGTGCACATCATTGCGAATTCCAGGATGTCGATCGCCGAGCGGAACTCCCGCCAATGCGGAATCCGGAACGGGTCCGGTTCCCGATACAGGTCCAGACTCGGCAGCCGAGTGAGCCGCGGTCCGGGATCGAGCTCTGGGTAAGGAGGACCGCTGATGACCTCAACGTCGTGGCCGAGGGCGGCCAGTTCGCGGGACAGGTGGCGAATGTAGACGCCCTGCCCCCCACTGTGAACCTTGCTGCGGTAGGACAGCAGCGCGACTCGTAGACGACGGGTGTCAACAGATCCGGAGGCCACGGCGCCCGTGGAGCTGTCGCGGTCCGGAACTTGCTCCCGGTCGGACATGGCCAGCCGATCGCGCAACGGATCTCCTAAATTTGACAACGACCGCCCATGCTACCGGGCGACCGCAGCCAGGAGCTCGGCCCGCCTGCGAGGTCAGAGTGCAGTCGGCGACTGCCGCAGCGCCGCCGAGACCTCACCGGCCAGCGCCGGGTCGAAAGCGTCCAGCGAACAGGGCAGTTGCTGTTGGCTCAAGTTGGCAAGACTGATTCGGATCAGGCTGGGACGAACCCGAGACCAGAAGAAGTAGTGCAGGTTCGTCAGATCCACCGCCGACAACCAGCGAGTGGGGTAGATGTCACCCTCGGGGTAGGGGGCGCCCGGCGGTTTGGCAACGGTGGCGACGACCTGCATCACTGAAGAGACCGCCTCTTCCTCGTCCTGAGGTTCGGGCAGGAAGTGGAGGAAGTAGCTGGCGCGGACGAATCGGTCCAGGGACGTGATGTCCCCTGGTGGCGGCAGTTCGCCGCCGAACGGTCGGTAACGCTCGAGGTTGGCGAGTTGGTCGGTGAACTTCGGGGAATTTGCCATCACCCGATGCTCCCTCCCGTGGTGGACGACCATCGTGCCGTCGACCGGTTCGATGATCGCCGAGTCGCCGCTGGCGTCCTCGATGGCGATATGCACACCGAGTTCCTGGCCCATGATCGACACCGGCGCCACCCGCACCTCAGCCAGGCCTTGGATCGCTTCGGCCACTGTCGCGAAGTTGTCGAGGATGTACTGGACCCAGCGCGACGTCGACAACTGAGGCCGGGCATCCTGCGGTTCGTATTCGGCCGTGGTGAACATCAACGCGTGCGCGGCCAGCCCTCGGTCGTTCATGCCATCGAGGTAGTCGTTGTCCCATTCCACAATCGCCAGGCTGGCGAACTTGGACGTCCAAGCCGCCGAATCATCGACGTTGAAGCCGCTTTCGGCCTGCCCCGCCGGTCGCCATTGGAAGCGCGGCGAGTCGAGGAAACTCAGATCCAACGTCCGGCCGGCCACTCGGGCCACCGCATTGTCCGACCAGAAGACACGCGTGCACATACCTCCATCTAAGCCGATCGGACCCCGCTGACCGCAAGGCCTTGGCAGCGGGACTCGACCACGGGCACACTGGGACGACCGCGGGGGTGGAAACTCCTCGAGAGGTGCGGACCATGAAACGTCCCACGCTGGTCCTGTCCACCGCACTGGTGATGGCTGCGCCGTGTGCAATCGCCGTGCCCATGTCCGCCGCCAGCGCCAGCCAGGCCGCATCGACGTCCGCCGCAGTCATACCGGCAGCCGTCAACCCGGCGGCCGCGGTCTCAGTGGACGTCACCCGCGGGCGACACCCGATTGACCCCCGGATCTACGGTGTCGCCTTCGCCGGCGCCGCGACTCTGACAGACCTGGGTGCCACCATCAACCGCTCCGGCGGCAATCCGGCGACGCGCTACAACTGGCAACTCAACGCCGATAACCGCGGCAGCGACTGGTTCTTCGAGAGTCTGGGCGACGCCAGTGCCGTGCCAGGTGCGCGGATCGACGCCTTCATGGCCGGTAACAAGGCAGCGGGGGCGCAGTCGATGGTGACGATCCCGATGATCGGACAGGTGGCCAAACTCGGACCCGGCCGGGCGAGATTGGCCAGCTTCTCAGTGGCCAAGTACGGGCCGCAGCAGGCAACCGATCAATGGTTCCCCGACGCGGGTAACGGGCTGCGGACGAACGGCAGCGCGATCACCGGGAACAACCCAGCCGACGCCAACATGCCGGCCAACTCCACCTACCAGCAGGCGTGGGTCAACCACATCGTCGCGGCTGCAGGAGCCGCCACGGCGACAAACCCGCGCTACTACCTGTACGACAACGAGGCGAGCATCTGGCATGGCGCCCATCGCGACGTGCACCCGGTCGGCGCGACGATGGACGAGTACGCCAACAAGGTGATCGACTACGGCACCAAACTCCGAGCCGCAGATCCTGGTGCGCTGCTGGTCGGGCCGGAGGAGTGGGGATGGGGCGGGCTGATCTACAGCGGCTACGACCAACAGTGGGGTGCCTCCCACGGTTGGACCGGCTACCCGGACCGCGCGGCCCATGGCAACGTCGACTACTTCCCGTGGCTGCTGTCCCGGTTGCGAACCCACCAACAGGCCACCGGCGTCAGACTGCTCGACGTCGCGAGTGCGCACTGGTACCCGCAGGGCGGCGAATTCGGAAACGACGTCAGCACCGCGATGCAATTGCGGCGCAATCGATCCACCCGATCGCTGTGGGATCCGAACTACACCGATGAGTCTTGGATCAATGACCGGGTACAACTCATCCCCAGGCTCAAGGCCTGGGTGGCGGCCAACTACCCCGGCACCAAAGTCGGCCTGACCGAGTACAACTGGGGTGCCGAAGGTCACATGAGTGGCGCGGTGGCGCAGGCCGACGTACTGGGCATCCTGGGACGCGAAGGCGCAGACCTGGCTACCCGCTGGACCACACCGGCGGCCGGATCGCCCGCCTATCAAGCGTTTCGGCTGTTCCGGAACTATGACGGCAAACACTCGACCTTCGGGTCCACCAGCGTGCAGACGACAGTGACCAACCCGGACAACGTCGCCGCCTTCGCAGCTACACGCCCCGACGGCACCACCACCGTGATGCTGCTGAACAAGTACCTCAGCAACAGCACCCCCATCAATCTCGCCGTTGCGGGACTACCGTCGACTCCGACGGCGGCACAGGTTTGGCAGCTGGCCGGTGGCTCGACCCAGCGGGTCGCCGACGCGCGCTATGCGGACGGGAAGCTATCACTGACGGTCCCGGCCCAAAGCGTGACGCTCGTGGTCCTCCCTCGACCCACCCCACCCCCGCCGCCACCCGCGGTGCCGACCTACAGTGCGACCTCGGTGGCCTCCCCGGCCACAGTGACGGCCGGGTCCCCGACGACGATCACTACCAAAGTGACGGTGGCCAACGCTCCTGCGACCGCGAGGATCGTCGACGTCGAGGTCTACTCGTCGGCGTGGCTGAAGGTATTCCAGCGCTGGTCGACCGGCCAGAGTTTCGCCACCGGCCAGACCAGGAACTACCAACACGTCTGGACTCCAACTGTTCCCGGCAGCTATCGAGTGGCTGTTGGGGTATTCACGGATGGCTGGACAAGCAATCCCTACTGGTTGCATAGCGCAGCGACCATCGTCGTGAAGCCACGCGTGCTCGCAGTGCCCGCGGGTCGCCGAAGGTAATCGGGCCTGGAGCCCGCACCTGAAGCCCGCGCAAAGGCGCGCCCACCAGGAAGGCTCCGTTGACCCAGTCGGACGCCATTTCGAGTTGCCCAATCGCATCCATGATTGAACCGTCCCCGCCCACCCCTCGTTCCGTCCCGCTCACCCCTGGTTCCGTTGGTTAGGGGTCGAGGGGTGGGTTGGGTGTGTCTTGGTAGGTGAGGCCGCTGGGCATGGTCCAGGTCCATCCCGGCCCGGCTGTCGTTCCGCCGGCCTGTGGTGGGCCGGTGTTGCTGGCCTCCGCTGGGCCGGTTCCGCCGGTGTCTGGGCCGGTGT
>JAUPKM010000397.1 GCA_030837445.1 Actinomycetota bacterium | reverse complement strand
GTGACCGCTACCGGCCTGCGGCGCAGCCCGTTCCAGGCCGACGTGATCGTGGACGATGACGGCCCCTGCCTGGTCGAGATCGGAGCCCGGCTGATCGGACTGAGCGGTGCCGTCGATATGAACCTGGTGCACGGCGGACGGGTCGACGTCTTTCAGATCGCGGCCCACTACTACCTGACCGGCGAGTCGCTCGGGGAGCTCAACCTGGACTGGTCCCAGTACGACGCGCGGGCGTTCACGAATGTCCAGGGCATCTCGGCGGCCACCGGGCAGATCTGGCAACTGGACGGCGTCGCGGAAGTAGAGGCAATGCCGGAATTCGTCCGCTGGATCACCAAACCAAAGGTCGGCCGGACGCTCGAGCCAACGGTCGATCTCTTCACCACGTCATACCGCCTCAACTTGGCGGCCGAGGACGAGGAACGGCTTCAAGCAGCAGTGGCGGCGGTCCGCGACACGCTGGTGTTCAACGGCGGCGATCCGCCAACCGGTGCACAGTCCCGCGTCCGATCCCTGCTCAACAAGGCGCAGAAGGCGGCCCGGGCACTGCCGCGGGCGATGCTGATGCGACCTGCCCCACTGGCCAAGGTCGCGGGCACGATCGGTCGGTAGCGACCTCAGGCTGGGTGGTCGACGCCGCCTTACCCGTTGCGGGGTCGCCACCACTGCCAGAAGAGGGCGCCGCCCACCAGCAGTCCGGCCGCGATCACAGCGAGGAAGAGCGGTGTCGGGGTCCAACCGGGGGCCGGAGCCGGGGGCCGCGACCCGACACTGACGGGCGTGTCGGCGGCTCCCTGAAGCAGGGCCTGGCCGGTCAGGGTCGTCCATCGATCCGGCGCTGCATCCGCGAACTCCGCCAGCTTGGCCGCTCGGGCATCCGCCGCGGGCTGCAACTGGCCGGAGGGTGCAATCCCGGTCAGCAGGACCAGATTCCGCGGCCCCGACTCAAACGCCTGCAACGCCCCGTACGGACCGGCCGTCAGGGTGAGTTGGGACCCGTCGGTTCCGATCGTGACGTCCCCGTTGCCGGACACGGGCGCCTTCAACTCCGCCGCGGTCCGGCCGTCTCCGCCCACCAGCACGCCCGCCCTGTTCTGACTCAGGAAGGCGGCCTGGTCCATCGATTCCGCCACCAACTGTTGGCTGTCGGCACTCTGCAGCGAGGCCACCAAATCGCCTGCCTGCCCGACCAGGCTCGCGCGGGACCCGTTCGACCCAAACGCAACCGGGATGACACCAGGGAATACCTGCGGGAACCGCTCGAATCCCGCGGGCACAGAGCTACCCGCTGACGCGGTGACTGTGCTGCGCCACGGGTCGATGTCGACGCGCGCGGGCAGCGGCGCGGCCGCCGCGCAGCCCACCGCCGGTGCATACGAGAGCTGCACCACCAGATTGTTGTTCCGCCGCACCTGCAGACCCTGGAAGCTCAGCCGAACGTCCAGCTCGGATGATCCGGTCATCTGCACCGATCTCGCCAGAGTCCCGTTCCAAAGGAAGTCGACCCGGCCTTCGGCGCCCCGAGGGATCGTGGTCATCGAACCGACAAGGCGGAAATCGAACTGCCCCACCGGTTGGCCGAAAGTGGGCTGGCCGATCCTCAAGGTCGACTGCAGCTGACCGACGCCGCTCATCGAGATGGGCTGCTGGCCGAGGCTACCCACCGAGTGTGCTCCCGTGATCACCTCGAATGCCGGCGTGCCCAACACGGACGTGGCCGTGGCCGTCTGCAGCAGATCGGTGTTCGGGTCGCCCAGGGCAATGGCGGCCGGCGCCAACGTTTGCGGTGGACCGCTGATCCGGAGCACACCGGACGGATCCACTGCCATCGTGTTCCCTGTGGCCGAATCGACTTGGGTGATGACCACGACCCTGTTCAGGTAGGTCGGCTTCGGGGCGGCCTTCGTCGCCAGCAGAGTCGCCCGGGTGGGTAGCGGGTATCGATAGGTCAGCGCGGCGACGGCATCCAGCCCGGCCTCGACCTCCGGATCGGTCGGGCGCTCGGGAATCACCACCTGATACGAGGCAACTCCCCCTGCGAGGAATGCCCCGATCGTGCGCGGCGCAGTGGTCGGGTGGCTGAAGGTGATCTCGCCGTCCTCCAGACTGGCGGAGGAACCTTGATCCGGGAAGCACTCGCGTTGCGGCTGCAGCGCGACCGACATCGTCAACTCCACGGCGCCGTCGACCAGGTCGGCGGCGGTCAGCGCAAACCTGACGGTTCCGCCGGAGGTGGCGTCGACCTCGGCCGCCCGCCGGTCGCCGACGAACACGGAGACGGTTCCCGGGCTCGTGTAATTGGCGGCGATGCGGCCGGTGAACTCGATCGGTCGAGCGTCCTCGGGCAGGTCAGCGGCGATAGTCGCGACCCCGTTCGCACCCCTGACCGTGAGAACATATGGGAGCGTCGCGCGACTGTCGACGCTCTTCGCGGCGCCGCGCGTATCGACCGCACCCGCTTGGACATTCCCGGCGGCGCCCCCTGTTCCGGCGGCTGCCGCTGGCTGCGCGGGCACCGGCAGCTCAGCAACCGCCGCGGCCCGCAGTCCACCGGAGGCGAGGAAGAGGGACGATAGCGCGAGCAGAGCAAGCAATCGTCTGGCTGCGGTCACCACCCGATCTTGCACCACGGCCCGGTATCCGAGTGCACCGACGGCCAGCTGACGGGCGCCGCTCATCACCGGCGGCTACTTCCATCGTCGATTTTGGCGGGTGACCTCCTGCAGATAACCGATCAGCGACGAGGTGGAGCAAATCGCCTGATAGAACACCAGGAAACAGACGTAGGCGAACGCGTTCTTGCGCACCCGCAGTCCAAGTTGGGCAAAGACTCGGCTGGACTGGAAGTGTCGCATGATCCCGTACATCAGGAAGGTGACCGGCAGCACGAGCAGAGTCCACATCGATACCAGCAGCGGAAAGCCAGCGATCCACAGGATGACCCCGGGAATCAGCAGCAAATATCCGATGTCCAGGAACGGGACCAGCAGGTCCACACCGGCCATCAGCTTGGCGCGGGTACTCTTCTGCCGCCAAGGCGGTACCGCACGCAGGCCTTCGAACATCCCTCGCGCCCATCGCGACCGCTGCAGCATGAAATGGCGAAGATCCACCGGGACATCTGTGAAGGCCACGGCGGTCGGCTCGAACAACACCCTCGCCCCTTCAGACATGATTCGCCAGGTGACGACGATATCCTCGCCGATCGCGTCCGGCCAGCCACCGATCTCCCGCACGGCCGCGGTCTCGTAGACCGAGAAGGCGCCCTGTGCGACCAGGGTGGACGAGTACATCCCCTGCATCCGCTTGACTGCCGCGATCCCGACCCAGTAGTCCCACTCCTGCATGCGTGTGAGCAGGTTCACCCGCGAGTTGCGTACCAGCACGGTACTCGCCACCGCGACCACATGGCCGGGTCCCGTCAGCAGACGCGACATCAACCGACGCACCGCCTGCGGGTGGACAAGGGTATCGGCATCCACCGTGATGACATACGGAGTTCTGACCGTCGCAAGCGCGGTGTTCAACGCGAAACACTTGCCTGGAGTCGGCTCGTTCACGACCGACAACTCGATGCCGGCCTCCGCTGCGGCCGCAAGCGCGCGCTCCACGGTGGCGTCCGTCGAGCCGTTGTTCGCGAGGATGAGCGGAAGTGGTCCCGAGTAGTCACTGACCGCCAGTCGTTGAATCGTCTCCGCGATGCCCGCTTCCTCGTTGAACGCGGCGATGATGACGGTCACCGGAATCACTGGGTCCTGCAGCTTCAGCGGGGGTTGCCGATCCAGCACCAGGGACATGGTCATGAGACCGACGACGAACCCGGGCAGCACGGCGATCAGAACGACTACGATCCAGCCGCCCACCGGCGTCAGATACGCGCCGATGTCGGCTGCCCATCCCTGCGCAATCCACACCGAGAAGGTGGTCCATCCGAATGCATAGATCAGGGCGAGCAGCAGTTTGAACCGAGGCGCGAGGTAGAACCGCCGCCATCGGTGGTCCCGATTGCGAGTGGCAGGGAAGATCGGCAGCGTCTCGGGCGGCGGCACCATGCCGTCGGGCACGGCCGGGGTCTCGACGGGCACGCCCATGTCCTCCTCCTCGACGGGCACCGCCGGAGTCTCACTCCCGACAGCCGGCGTCCGACTGCGGCGTCGAGACTCGTCATCGCGCCCCTGACCGGCTGGTCGATTCACCGGTTCCCACTCTCAACACAGACCGAGGGCGCCTACCTGACACCGAAAGAAGCCCCTCCATCCTATCGCTGGTCGGCCACCGCGCCCGGCGCGGTTTGCCGTGAGGCTGATGGCGTAGCCCAGAACCTCACCATCCCCAAAGGAGTCGTCGACTGGCACCGCTGCGCTGCCCAAGTAGGCGACAATGGACTGGTGGCGGAGGAAAAGCAACATCTCAAGGCCCGGCTCTCCGGCGCCGGCACGTCCCTCGTCGACCGAGCCCGCACCCGAGGATCCCAGACGCGAGAGGCACGCCCGTGGCTCCATCGGATTGTCAGTGCCTACGAGCGGTATCTTCGGCGTTCGGTCGGCAGGCAGGCATCCGTCGTCACCTACGTCGCCTACTTCCTGGCCTTCCCGCTGCTGGTGGTCTACCTGATAGTCATCGAGGCGGTGCTCACGGCATCACCTCGAGCGGCGCAGGCACTCGCCAACATGCTGGATCTTGAGCAACCCGGCGACATCGCAGACATGGTCAGCTCAACTTCAGACAGTTCCTTCAACGCCTTCCTAGGTTTCGTCGGGGCTATCGGGGTGATTATCGCTGCGGCCGCCACAGCCTCCAACCTGCGTGCCGGAATGGACTCGATCTTCGGCACCACCAGCCCTCGACGCAGTCTGCTGGTGGCACCGGCACTGGACTTCTCGGCTGGCATCTGGTTGGCCGTGACCCTGCTGGCCTCCTGGGTGCTGGCCCTCACGAGCCTCACCCGACGCCGGGTCGCCACCGAAGTCATCGGCAGCCAGATCGGCTCGGCGGCGGTCTTCGCGATCAAGTTCGGCTCGGTGGCCCTTGCTCTACTTCTGCTGGCCTGGTCCTTCGCCCACTTCCTCCATCGGGTCAAGCCGTCGGTCAGCACGCGATCGCGGCGCTTGGGCGCGGCAGCAATCGCGGTCTTCGTCGTTGCCTGCAACTACGTGTTCCTCTTCTTCCTGGTCTCGACGCTGGTGGACCCCAACGGGGGCGGGGGTTTCGGGTTGGCCCTCGTGT
>JAUPKM010000396.1 GCA_030837445.1 Actinomycetota bacterium | reverse complement strand
TGCGCAGGCGACCAGCACGTCGACGCGGCCGAACGCGGCCACCGCATCGTCGACGACGGCGGCGACCTGCTCGGTGTCGGTGATGTCCATGGTGAGCGGCAGCACGGTGTCGCCGAGCTCGGCGGCCAGGGCGGCGGCCTTGTCGGCCTGCAGGTCGGCGATGACCACACCGCGGGCGCCGCCCGCGACGGTGCGTCGGACGACGGCCTCGCCGAGGCCGGACGCGCCACCAGTGACCAGGACAACGGAGTCTGAGATCTTCATGCCGTCATCCTGCCGTGAGCCGGTCACGCCCCGCCTCCTGACCGGCTAGTTTCCCGCCATGGGCACCGTCACGCTGCGCCGCGCCCGCGCCGACGACATCCCGCGCCTGGAGGCCTGGGACACGCAGCCGCACGTGATCGCCGCCACGGGGGACGACGACGTGTTCGACTGGGCGGACGAGCTCAGCCGCGACGCGGAGTGGACCACGACCCTCATCGCCGAGGAGGACGGCCGGCCGGTCGGAGTGGTCCAGGTGATCGACCCTCGCGAGGAGGAGACCCACTACTGGGGCGACGTCGAGCCGAACCTGCGCGCGATCGACATCTGGATCGGGGAGCCCGATGACCTCGGACGCGGCCTCGGCACGCAGATGATGACCCTCGTGCTCGACGAGTGCTTCGACGATCCGACCGTGGTCGCGGTGCTCATCGACCCGCTGGAGTCCAACGTCCGCGCCCGGGCCTTCTACCGGCGAATGGGCTTCGCGGAGGTGGGCCCGCAGGTGTTCGGCACCGATCACTGCATGGTCCACCGGCTGGACCGGGCGACCTGGCTGGCACGGCGTGCCGCCGAGGAACCGGGCTAGTAGGCGTCCAGCTCGTGCAGGCGCTCGTCGCTGATGCCGAAGTGGTGAGCCACCTCGTGCACGACGGTCCGGCGCACCTGCTCGACCACCTCGTCATTCGTGCGGCACATCCGCAGGATCGGCCGCCTGTAGATGGTGATGGTGTCGGGCAGGTAGCCGGCGTAGTTGGAGCCGCGCTCCGTCAGCGGCACCCCGTAGTAGAGGCCGAGCAGGTTGCGCCCTCGTGGCGGGTTGTCCTCGATCTGGACGACGACGTTCTTCATGACCCGGAAGAGCTCCTCGGGGATCCCGTCCAGGGCGTCGTCCACCAGCTCCTCGAACTCCTCCAGCGGCACGTCGATCACCCGTCCATCGTCACCCACCCGGCCCAGTTGTGCCCGCCCGGGGGGTCTCCCCTATGCTTACCCGGTCGCCAACGGCTTACGGTCGACGGGGACGCACACTGGTCCCCATCGTCTAGTGGCCCAGGACTCCGCCCTTTCACGGCGGCAGCACGGGTTCGAATCCCGTTGGGGATACGCCTCACACGAGGCCCCGTAGCGCAGTTGGTTAGCGCGCCGCCCTGTCACGGCGGAGGTCGCCGGTTCGAGCCCGGTCGGGGTCGCCACACCCGGAGCTTCGGCTCCGGGCTTCTGCTCGGGAGACCGAGCACGGCCAGGTAGCTCAGTTGGTACGAGCGTCCGACTGAAAATCGGAAGGTCGGCGGTTCGACCCCGCCCCTGGCCACCACGAAACCCGTTGCGGCGCAGCAACTTCTCTCCGAGCGTTCCCCACTTACTGGAGAGGGAATCAAGCTCCTGCCCTTACTTCTGCCCTTTCTTTGCGCGCGCACAAGCGCACGATCTGTGGACAGCTTGGGGCGAGGCGCGTCGGTCCCATCGGTCACAAGGTGAGCCTCAGGCAAACAAGCGCGCCACTAATTGGCCGCCTATACACGTGGGCTGCCATGCCGCGGCATGACGGTTAGTCCAGTTGATCGCGATCGAACGCTTCGCGGAATCCTTCAACATCAGGAAATAGGACCCGACGACGACGGTTGTAGGTCCTTCTCAGGGGGTCGCGGAGACGGTCCTTGACCCTCGGCGGTATGACGATCGCGCAGAAGGGAAGCGTCGGCGGCCGGCCCGGTCCCTCCGACGCCTTGACCAGCTTCTCGAGCTTCTCCGCTCCGGGCCGAGCACCGATGGGGTTCATGCCCATCACACCCGGAGCCTTGTGCCGCCCGGGAACGTGGCTGCCGAGGAAGTAACCCTCCTGCGCCTTCATCCTCTCGTCCGGAAGCGCTGGATAAGCCCTGAAGAAGTGACCCTTCGATTCCGACTTCTCGAGTGCCTGCTTGTAGGACGCACCGAGCGGGCTAACCGAATGCTCGAATGTCTGGCCTTCCGCATGCTGAAAAGTCGCGTACCAGTCCGTCGGCGTGACGTCGACGGCGAACAGGACTCCGGGAGTTCTCTGGGCCGCCAGATGCAAGTCAGCGCTCGGCTCCTCAATGGCAAACCACAAGGCAGTCATGGGATTTGACGTCACATCAATAAGTCGAGTGGGAACGCCATGGTGCTGAAGGACCGCGAGGAGGTGCAGATCGGTAGCCGACGGACCAAGATCCCTTCCGAGACCCCACCGACGCGCCTCCTTGAGAATCCGAAGTTCCTCGTCCCTCACGATGTCCTCAGTTACAACCGAGTGCTGTTTGGCGAGACGCCTGTACAGGGAGGAGCTGAAGTCGTGAGAGGCATCGCTCTGCCCACGCCACGCATAGGTTCGGTCTTGCTTGAGCAGAGCGATGTGACCTATCAGCTTGAGCAACTGGTTGGCGGTGTTCACCTGGAGGCCCCAACCGTGGTCCAGCCATCCTGTGAACTGCGTCTTGCCGCCCATCCAATGAGCGTAGGGCTGGGTGTTTCGTTTCCCTGGGAGGAGATCTCGCACCTCGGTTGGCGTCGCGCTCCCTCGACCAGGCTTCCCAGACGCAGCGACCCACAGCGCCGTTCGATTGATGGACTCAGCTGAGTCGACGCCGAGTCTCGAGGTCGATGACATTGTCGCCGTCCATTCCCAGACTTGGGACGACGTTGGGGAACGCCCCGACCCATGCCTCCCACAGCGCATCGAGGCGTTCCCC
>JAUPKM010000395.1 GCA_030837445.1 Actinomycetota bacterium | reverse complement strand
TCTTCCGATCTCGCTGAGCTGCCCATGCCCTCACAGGGCCAGTCCGGAAGGCAGAACTAGAGCCCTGGTGTTCCCGAGGACGGCGCCACCGAACAGACCACACTGGAACCTGTGCTGCACCGCCGCCTGTCCCCCTCAAGCCTACCAAGTGATCACAAAGCGTGACGGCAGAGGAGTCAGCGCCCAGGGCGACGTCCTGCCCAACAAGTCGTGAGCTTCTTCGCCCAGCCACCGCCGATCGCGCCATTCGACCCGGCACCCTGTGGGATGGTCTGGTGGATGTCGAGGTCGGTCGTGATCGTTGCCGAGTGGACAGGTTCTACCGGCGTAGGGCGCGGGCGCGCTGGACGAGCTCGTCAATGAGGGTCTCCTTCAGCTGCGGGGCGCTGCCGTCGGCCGGGCTGCAGCAGGGCGGCTTGGTGCGAGGCTGTTCCGGGCGGGAGATGCCAGCCAGGTCGTACAGGGTCGTGTACACATCGACGGCCTGGTCGGCCTCGGTGTGCGGGCCGACCAGCAACACCCAGGCAATGCGCTCGTCGAACGCCACGACGGCCCGGTCGGTACCGCGCAGGTGCTTCACGCACAACCGTGGCAGCGGGTCACACCCGGTGAGCCGGTACCCCAGGGCCGCGCACCCGGTGGCCGCCAGGGCCTGTTCGAACTGCTCGTAGGCTCTGCGCCGTGGCCCGCGCAGGCCACGGATCTGACGTTCGGCCACCGAGGTGGCCATCACCGTGTACGGCACGTACCCGACTACGCCGAAGGGCCGGCCACGCGGACGGTCCCCTCCCCGCGGCGCATCTGCTCCAGGGACTGGGCCAGATCCGACCGCTCCAGCCAGGTGGAATCCACCAGACGACGGTGCACCTCATCGAGCAGGCTCCGGGTCTGACCGGCCGCGCGCAGCTCCCGCACCAGGTGCAGGACCTCGTGGACCCGGGCCACATCCAGCAGGAGGCGCGACGACGAGCCGCTGGCGACCACCAGGACGCCCTCGGCAGCCCAGGCCCGCACCGTCTTCTCCGACAACCCCAACAGCTCCGCGGCAATCCTCGGACGCAGCGGACGCGCCCCGGCCAGGTCGCTGCGTGCCGCGGCCAACAGCTTGGAGCGTCGTTCGTCCTGTTTGGGAAGCGAGAACGCGACCTCTTCAACCGTCTCGACCCGTTCCATCACCGCCCGCACCTGACGGGCCTCCTCCGCCACAGCAGTCATCACGCCTCCCTCCACTACTGAGTATTGGGCCTCTTTTCGGAAGTTGCAAGAGGCTGGGTCGGTGGTCCCCTCCAGGCAGGGCCCTGCGTGGACGTGCTGACGGGTACGGCCAGAACCATCCCCCCGTCGTTGGGCAGGACGCCAGCCTGGTCCGGCAAGCCCTCCCGTCGAGGTTGGCGACCATGATCGTGTCACCGGCTCGGGGGTTGCGCAGCAGGGCCTCCGAACCGGACCGGGCCAGGTTGGTCCCGTGAAGTCTCGAGACCAAGGTCGCGAGACGCGGTACCGCCGAGAACGGTCCTGACCTTCCGGTTCGGCAAGCAGCGATCGGAGGGCCGCGGCGGGCCGCCGTTCCTCTTAGGTGGCTCACGTGGACCGAAGGACGACTGTCGCAGCCCCGCGTCGTGGTCTGACTGCGGTGAGCGCGACCGCGTTGCTGACCGGCGCGGGGATGATGGCTCTCCTCGCACGCTCTCAGGAGGCCACGCCTTCGGGCACGCCGTTGAGAATCAAGGCCGTCAGCGCCGATCCGCCGCTCGTGACACAGGTGAACCTGGAGTCCAACGGGAACCAGATCACCACGTATGCTCCCGGCAACGGACAGATCGACACCGGCAGGACCGGGCGCCAGGTCGTGTTCGACATGGGCGTGCGACTCACACCGGACGACACCAACGACAACTGAACCGTACTGGGCCGTGGTGCGGTTCCCGTGCCGGAACGGAACCTCTCTCAGCTCCGGGGTGGTTCACCCTGTCCTCGTCAGATCAGCGCCTCCACTTTAGGCAGGGCCCTTCACTCCGGGGTCCGCTGGATCAGCACCCGCCCATGATCGTCGAACAGCCAGCCGTACACCTGAGCCACCCTCAACCCGTCCGGGACCGGACCGGGGAACCATGCAAATCGCTCCTCAACCACCGTCATGACGGCAACGAAGCAACACCGGCACAGTCCGTAGGCTCAGTACACACAGACCGCGCTGCCTCCAGTCCAACCCGCCCCGCCCGTCGCGCACGCTCTGGGGTGACGCAGACTCCTCCTCTGCCGCTGACCTCGACGCGCTGAACAGCACGGCGGTGTCCCAGTAAAGCTGGATCCGCCCGACCGGGCGGACCGCTCGGAGGGCGTCGAGCCCCAGAAGACCGCCGCACCATCTCACCTGGGGATGTCCGGGGAGCATCGTCTCGACGCCTGCCGGGGGCGCAAGCACGACGTCACAGTGGTGGGGCGGCTGAGGCCGAGACTGGAACACGGGTCTCGAGCGGGCCATACCCAGGGCCTCGGTCTCGGCTCCGGTCCCGCCCTCTGGTCGGAGCCGAGACCGCCGGTCTCGAACGCACACTCGGGAGGACGACATGCACGCCGCGCCCATCGCCCTACCCATCCCGCGCACGGTCGCACCCGTGCCTGGACGGGGCGCCGCCCGTCGGGCGATCAACCGGGCCTGCGCCGTGGTGGTCGCTGCTAGATTTCGGACAGTGGTCGCAGACGGTCCTCGCATGGTGACGAGCGCGCGCGCGGGCGTGGCCGAGTGCGACGCCCTGTGGAACCGGGTGCTGTCGCGCCAGGGGCTGCACCCCGAGACCCGTCTGGGCTCGTGGCACGAGGTCGGGCAGGCGGGTCTGGGGATCCATGCGGCCCGGCTGCCAACCCCGGTCGCCACGGTCGCGGCACGGTGCGAGGACCCGACGGCGGTGCAGGAGGTCGTGGGCCGCTCGGACGCGTCGACGGCCACGACGATCCGATGCATGCGCCGTACCCTGCACCTGCTCCCGGTGGAGTTGGCCGTGCCCGCGCATCGGGCGACGCTGGGGTACCGGGAGCGCGACGCCGAGCGCCTGGCCGTCCGCGCCGGGGCCGGTGCCGCACGTCTGGCGCGAGCCGACGAACAGCTGAAGGCGGTGCTGGCCGACGCGCCGGTGGCCCCGCGGGCGATCGAGGCGGCTCTCGCCGCGGAGGGCACCGCGGTGCCGGTGGCCAGGGCCGCGCTGAAGTTGGCGTGGGAACGCGGCACGATCACGTGCCTGAACGTGTCCGGGCGGTGGAACCGGGAGCTGCGCGTCTTCGCGCTGACCGAGCGCGCGTGCCCGGGTCTGCTGGCCCCGATGGACCGCGACGAGGCGATCCGGGTCCTGATCGAGGCCTATTTCGACCGGTACGGCCCCGCCACGATCGCGGACGCCATGTGGTGGTCCGGCCTGGCCCGTCGGGACGTCGTCGCCGCGATGGACGCCGCACCGTGCCGCTGGGCGCGCCTGGACACCGAGTGGGCCGCGTCCGCGGCGTTCATGACCGAGGCCCGCTACGAGGAGCACCACACTGTCCCGGGCCCGATGGAACCCGCGGTGGCCCTGCTCGCCCACGAGGACGTGGCGTTGAAGGCGTACTTCGAGACCAGGTGCCGCTACCTGGGCCGGATGCCGGCCGGCGCGGTGTTCAACTCGATCGGCGAGGTCCTGCCCACGGTGCTGTCCGACGGCCGGGTGGTCGGGCGCTGGCAGTGGCACCCGCGCCGGGGCGTGGTGCACTGGACCGCCCTGTCCGACACCCTCGACGCCGCGCTCTGCACCCGGATCGACACCGCCGCCGAGCACCTCACGCACGTCCTGCGTCCCGGGTGGGACCCGCCACCCGGGGCAGGTGAGGCCGACCCGGGCCAGCTCGCCCTGGCGATCTGACCGACCCCGCACGCACCGTCGTCCGGGCCGAGCGGCCCGGTCTCCCGCTCTCTGTGAAGAAGGCCTGAGCCCATGAGCGCACCCGTGCACCCCGTCGACGTGTTCCTCGTCCTGACCCGCGGCGAGGAAGTGCTCCTCGGGTGCCGCCAGGGCACCGGGTACGCCGACGGCACGTGGAACCTGCCCAGCGGCAAGCTCGAGACCTACGAGGACGCCGTCACCGGCGTGATCCGCGAGGCGAAGGAAGAGATCGGCGTCCTGCTCGACCCCGCCGACGTGTGCCTGGCCACGGTGGTCCACCACCGCAACGCCGAGGGCGCCGCGCGCGTGGGGCTGTTCTTCACCGCCCTGCACGACCCCGACCGCCACGGCGAGGTCGTCAACACCGAACCGCACAAGTGCGCCCGGCTCGACTGGTTCCCCCTCGGCGCTCTGCCCGACCCGACCTACAGCTACACCGCCGCCGGCCTGCAGGCCGTCCAGGACCGCGCCCCGCTGCGCCTGGACGGCTGGCGGTAGCCGCCCCCGCACAGGTCCTTCCCGGCCCCGCGCGCTCGCCACCGGCGAGGGCGGGGACGGGGCCACCACGGGCGCGGGAGCCGCAGGCGCGTCGCCTGCCCCTCGCCCGAGAACGGTGGTCCACGATGGACGTCGCCCTGTTGTACCCGGAGATCTACGAGATGGCCCGGTTCGGCCCCGCGCGCAAGGAGTTCCCGCCCCTGGGGATCTTGAACCTGGCCGCCGCGATCGAAGAGGCCGGCCATGGCGTGCGGGTGCTGCCGGTCAGCCCCGGCCGGGAGGCCTTGGACCTGCGCGACCATCAGGTGGTCGGGTTCTCTCTGTCCTCCTCCGCCACCGTCACCACGATGGCGACGGCGCGCACCAGCTGCCTGATCGACCCCGAGGCGTTGGTGGTCATCGGGGGCCTGCACACGACCTTGTACCCCGAGCAGACCCTGCAGGACCTGCACGCGGACGTGGCGTGCCTGGGACAGAGCGAGGACACCATCGCCGCCGTCCTGGACGCCTCAGCGACGCGGGACTTCACCGGCATCCCCGGGGTGGTGTGGCAAGACCGTGGTGGGGTTCTGCGGCGTCAGGCGCCGGCAAGGCTGCCGCGGTCCCTGGACGGCGTGCCGTTGCCGGCCCGGCACCTGCTGCCCGCGCAGGAGCTGGTGGTCGCCGGCCGCCTGGCGGGCACGGACCTGTCGATGACCCACGTCGCGTTCAGCCGCGGCTGCGCGTTCGACTGCGCGTTCTGCAGCGCCGGACGCACCCCGGTGCGCTACCGCAGCGGGGCCGACGCCCGCCGCGAACTCGAGTCCCTCGTCGACGCCTACAAGATCGACGGGTTCGCCGTCGTGGAGGACAACTTCACCGTCTCGCGCCGCAACGTCCTGGACATCGCGGAGGCGATCGAGGACCTGCGCCTGGCCTGGTCGGCGCCATCGCGTGTGGACACCGTCGATCCGCAGGTGCTGGGCGCCCTGGCCAGGTCGGGGTGCATCGAGCTGAAGTTCGGGATGGAGTCCGGCAGCGCGCGCATGCTCGCCGCGATGGGCAAACGCACCGATCCCGAGCAGGTGCGCCGGGCCGTGGCCTGGACCGCCGACGCAGGCATCGGCGCCAAGGTCTTCATCGTGCACGGCTTCCCCGGCGAGGACGCCGAGAGCACCCGCGAGACGATGGACATGCTGGCGTCCTTGGGCTCGGCCATCTCCAGAGTCTCGCTCTTCCGGTTCGTGCCCCTGCCCGGATCGCCCGTCTACGAGCACGCCGAGCGGTACGGCGTGCACGGCACCCATCACCAGGCCGGCTGGGACGGGGACTGGTCGAAGTTCCACATCCACCACAACGCCTGCCATTGGTGGGGCGACCAAGCCCAGTGGCGTCAGGTGCAGGACTCGTTCTCCCGGCTGAAGGACTTCGTCGAGGACCACTGGAACGCCCAGGAGTGATCCTCCGCACGTCGCCTCAGCCGCTGGTGCGGTGGGTTGTGACCAGGTCGATGTAGAAGGTGGGCTCCTCGTCCTCAGGGCCCAGCCCCAGACCGGTCAGGATCTCGTGCACCGCGTCCGGGTCGTCGACGCCGCTCTCGCGCTCGGGGGTGCTGGTGGCGTCGAGCATGGCGTCCTTGAACGTGAGCCGGGCGCGGCTCGAGGTGTCGGTGCGGATGACGCGCAGGCGGACCTCGCGGCGCCCGGTGCTGGTCAGGCGCCGGTCGGGGAAGTCGTAGTACGTGTCCTCGTAGACGCTGGCCTCGCCCGGCGCCGAAGCGATCAACGCCTGCTGGAGCGTGGCGGGATCGGTGACGGCGACCTCGACCTCGATGGCCATGACGGGACTCCTGTCGTTCAGGCGGGGCGGGCGTGGTCGAACGCGTCGGCGAAGGCGCGGTCGAACCCGGAGAACAGCGGTTCGTCGCCCTCGGCATGCAGGCGTTGCACGGGGCTGGCGTGGCCCTGACGACCGGGGGCGAACACCGAGGCGTAGAGCACATCGTCGGCACGGATCAGGCGCCACACGGGCGGCTCGCCGGTCAGGCGCACCTGCAGCGGGCAGTGCCGGGCGAGGTCGCGCAGGTGGTCCAGGCACAGGCGGGTGCCCTCGGCCATCCGGGCGGGGTCCTCGCCGATCTCCAGGGCACGGCGTCGGGTGGCCAGGCTGTCCGGGTCCGCCAGGACGATGCGCACCGAGGACGGGCGGGGGCGGGCGAGCAGGACCGGGCGCAGCAGGGAGTCGCGCAGTCCCAGCAGCGCCAGGGCCCGCACCGCCAGGACGTCGACCTGGTCGGCGCCGTGGACGTCACGGCGGATGTCGTCGGCGGCGTCGGCCTGCGAGGCGTAGGAGGCGGTGGGAGGGTCGGAGGCGGGGGCCAGGCCCAGCGCGGCGCGGGCCGGGTCGGGCATGCGCAGGCCGGCTGCGAGGCGCTCGACGACGTCGAAGGCGCTCACGGAGCGCCTCCCGGCGATGATCTCGCTGACCCGGCCCTGTTGCAGGGTGACGGCGGCGGCGATGCGCTGCTGGCTGATCCCCGAGGCGTGGACCAGGCGCAGCAGCGCGCTCAGATCGCGCTCGTGCAGGGCGCGGGTCGTCGCGGGGGTCTCCCAGAAGGCCGGGGGAAGGTTCAGGCGCAGGTCGCGCACACCTCACCTCCCCGTCTGTGCCCGTCGTGCCCGTTTCAGGGTAGTCGCGTCCCGGGTGGCGTGCCTTGGACACGATGGCGCGAGGTTCGCTCTGGCCTGGCCTCACCTGGCCCTCATCCCACAGTGGGATGCCCGCGGGCGATCCTCTGCGGTCCTCGTGGAGGCCTGGGCCCGGGGGCCACAGTGGTTGGCACGTGCCCGTTCGACGGCGCGCCCGGAGCAGCGGTGATCGCCGCGGGCGCGTCCCCGATCGGCGATGCCGTCGGCGCGGGAGCGGCATCAACCCCGCCGACGGTCTCGCCCTCCACTTCCCGGAACGACAGGCGGGTGAGGTCCATGGCGCGCGGTGACGGCCCCGGCAGAGCCCTGGGCTACCTGGTCCTGCCGACCGGCGCAGCACGGGAACAGGCGGCGGGCCGGGCCGCTGCGGGCGCGCACCAGGGTTGACCCGCCCCGGACGGGACG
>JAUPKM010000394.1 GCA_030837445.1 Actinomycetota bacterium | reverse complement strand
GGCACCCTTGGCGACCGAGTCGATCCAGGCCACCGAGTAGGTGTATTCCTCATCCGCGCGAACCATCTGGGCCATCAGGTCGTCCAGATCGGTGCACCGCTGAGTGTCCACTGAGATCAGCGAGGTCTCGATCGGCAGCATCGCGATGGTGGCGGTGAGGATGATGCCGGTCAGGCCCATCCCGCCGACGGTGGCGGCGAACAACTCACGGTCGGCCGGGTCCGCGGCGGTCGGGGTGACGGTCCGCAGCTGGCCGCTGGCCAGCAGGACGTCCATCGACGTCACGTGGGCGCCGAAGGTGCCTACCCGGTGATGGTTCTTGCCGTGGATGTCGGCGGCGATGGCACCACCGACAGTGACATAGCGGGTACCCGGAGTAACTGGCACGAACCAGCCGTGCGGGACGACTCTGCGCAGGATTTCATCCAGGCTTGTGCCGGCATCAGCGGTCAACGTGCCCGCGGCCGCGTCCAGCACGATTGTGCCGCCAGCGGGACGAATCACCAGCCCACCGCCGTTCTGAGCGGCATCTCCGTAGGCGCGGCCCAGTCCGCGGGCAAGCGCCCCGCGGGGACCGGCTGCGGTCAGCACGGCTGCAGCGCTATCCCCGGGCAGCAGCGATGCGACCGTTGACGTGCTGGGGGAGGTGCGACCCCACCCCGCGAGCAGTTCCTCTTTCATGATGACCATTGCTGTCAGACCCCCAACGCGCCTAGTCCAAAGGTGACGACCCACAACACGCCCATGCCGAGCAGCGTGCGGTCAGAAAGTACAACGCGATCCGGCGCCTCGGCGGTGTCCCGGTCGATGTCCACCGCGTAACGCATGATGGCCAGCACGAACGGGATGATGCTGAGCTTCGCCCAGGGCAAGGTTGACTGCACCACGGCGACTTCGAATGCCCACAGACAGTAGGCCGTGATCGTCACCGAGGCGGCCGTCGCCCAGACGAATCGGAGATAGCCGGGGGTGTAGCCGGTGAGCACCCGGCGGGTGGTTTTGGGTGCTCCCTCCGATGCCGCCAGCGCCACATTGAGTTCGCTGGATCGCTTCCCTGCGGCCATGAACAGCGAACCGAAGCCCGCCACGATGAGGAACCAACTCGACACCGCGATCCCGGTGGCTGCGGCACCCGCGATGGCGCGCAACAGGAACCCGAGGGCAAGGAAGGCCATCTCGATGACCGGCTCGTGTTTGAGCCACAGGGAGTAGGACAGGGTCACGACCACGTAGGCGGCCAGCACCACGGCCAGTTCAGGTGCGACCAGCAGAGCGATCAACTCGCCGACGACGATGAGCACCGCAGCGGCAATCAGGGCCGCCCGCGGCGCGAGTTCGCCGGCGGCGATCGGCCGGGTGTATTTGGTCGGATGGGCGCGGTCCGCCTCGGCGTCGACCATGTCGTTGATCAGATAGGTGGCACTGGCTGCCAGACAGAACACGATGAACGCGGCCACTGTCTGCAGCAGAATCGTCGGGGCGAGAAGTTGGCCCGCAGCCAGCGGCACCGCGGCCACCAGGACGTTCTTAGTCCACTGGTGCGGTCGCATGGCGCGGAGCAAGGGGGGCATTGCCAAGGCTGCCGGTCTCCTCGTCCGTGTTGCTGAATCGATCGTGGGCCGGACAATCTGCGGGCGAGACAGCCGGGTCGTGCGAGTGGTTCTGGTGGTGCGGGTAGTGCGCGCTTGCTAGGCGTCCCGCAATAGACAGGTTAGTCGAGCGGTGCAGACTGGCCGACCCGCGTCGTCGGTGATCTTGATCTCGTAGCTGGCCAGCGTCCGCCCCCGGGAGAGCGGCGTCGCGGCCGCGTGCACGTGCCCTTCGCGGGCGCCGCGGTGGTGGCTGGCGTTCAACTCGATGCCCATCACTATCCGGTCAGGTCCGGCGTGCATGGCTGCCGCCACCGAACCGACCGTTTCGGCCAGCACCGCCGAAGCGCCACCGTGGAGCAGTCCGTAGGGCTGAGTATTGCCCGCGACCGGCATGGTCGCCGTCACTAGATCCGGGGACACATGGACATAGGTGATCCCCATCTTCGCCACCAGCGAGTCCACTGCCATGGCATTCATCCCACGCGCGGCCTCGGCGGGACTCGGAAGGTCGACGGGCCAGGTTGGTGGTTCGCTCATGATGCCACCCTAATCGCGACTCGAGGGACGGCTCCGAGACCCTAGACACCGCGATGTGGGTCGGGCACAGGTCGACGAGCCTCGTTGGCCGAATCCCGGACGGCGTCGCGTGGATGTTGCCGGTGTCAATTCTCGCCGGTTTGGCTCGCGCCCGGGGCCGCACTGGCGGGCGCAAGCCCAAAGTGACACCTGAGCTGATCGACAAAGCCCAACGCATGTACGACTCACGAAAATTCAGCATGGCTGAGATCGCACACACCTTCGACGTCATCCCGATGACCATCTACCGCAACATCCGCGCCGACCAATCGGTCGGCCAGAAGACGAAACGCCGAACCACGGCAGCGAGCAGGAGATCGCGGTGAGCCTGTCCAAGAGCACCAACTGGCCAGGCATTAGGCCACCCGCCAGCGAGGCAGCTTTCGGCGTAGAGTCCTTGGTATGAGTGCGCAGCCT
>JAUPKM010000393.1 GCA_030837445.1 Actinomycetota bacterium | reverse complement strand
GTGGAGAGGCGACCGCGGAAGTCCGGAATCGTGAGGGCGCTACGAGGCAGCCGCGGACGGCGGGCCTACCGCGAAAACGGCGATTGAATCCGCCTGAGGGCGAAAACCGTTGCCGTTGTTGAGGTGATGGTGGCCCTGGGCTGAGGTGATGCAGGGCCGTGCTCACCCGCGCAGCCGGTATCCCATCCCTCGGACGGTCTCGATGACGTCATCCCCCAGTTTGCGACGCAGGTTGCGGACGTAGACCTCGACGACGTTGCTGCCGGGGTCGTAGTCGTAGCCCCAGACGCCGCTGAGGATCTGCTCGCGGGAGAGCACCTGTCCGGCGTGCGAGACGAGCATCTCCAGCAGGGAGAACTCGCGGGCGGAGAGCTCGACGGTGCGACCGGAGCGGCTGGCGGTGCGGGCCCGAATGTCGACGGTAACGTCGCCCGCGCTCAGGGTCGTCGTCGTGGCCCCGTGCTCGGAGCCCGTCGGCCGCTGCCGCAGTCGTAGGCGGATGCGGGCGAGCAGCTCGTCGAGTGAGAAGGGCTTGGCCATGTAGTCGTCCGCACCGCTCTCGAGGCCGGCGACAGTGTCGGCGACGGAGTCGCGGGCGGTCAGGACGATGACGGGGATGTCGCTGCCTCCGCCGCGCAGTCGCCGCAGGACCTCGAAGCCATCGATTCCGACGAGGCCGATGTCGAGCACCAGTAGGTCGTAGTCCCCGAACAGTGCCCAGTTCAGCGCCTCCTGACCGTCGGCGGTGGCCGAGACGGTGAACTCGTGGGCCTGCAGTCCCCGGGAGATAAACGCAGCGATGCGTGGCTCGTCCTCGGCCAGCAGGATGCGGGCCATCAGGTCACCTCCTCCGCCGCGCTGCTGGATCCAACCTCGACCCCGGCGGAGGGCAGGCGCATCTCGAAGGTGGCACCACCGCCGACGGTGTCGACCACAGTGATCGTGCCACCGTGCGCGTGAGCGATCGCCGCCACGATGGACAGACCGAGCCCAGCGCCCTCTGAGCGGGGGCCGTCGGCACGCGCGAATCGCTGGAACACCCGCTCCCGGTCCTTCGCCTGGATGCCCGCTCCGGTGTCGCGGACCCAGAAGCACACCCCTGTGCCCTCGTCGCGGCAGCCGATCCCGATCTCATCGCCTGCGTTGGTGTGCTGCGAGGCGTTCTGGGCCAGCTGGATGAGTGCCTGGGTCACTCTGTCGCGGTCGGCCTCGATCACGCCCTCGCACCGGGCGTCCAGGCGCCAGTCGCGGTCAGCGAGTGCTTGAGCCCGGACCAGGACGTCGTCGACGAGATCGGCTACGTCAAGCGGTGCTCGCCGAAGGAAGCCGGGCTGACTCGCCTTGGTCAGTGTCTGCAGGTCGTGGACGATGCGGGCCATGCGCGCCAGCTCATCGCTGATGACCGCCATGAGCTGAACCCGGTCCTCCGGGTCGGTGGCACCCTGCAGCAGTTCCAGGTGGCCGCGGACGATGGTCAAGGGGGTCCGCAGCTCGTGTCCGGCGTCGTCGACGAACGCGCGTTGGGAGGCGAAGGCATCCTGCAGCCGGGCGAGCATGGCGTTGAAGGTGGTGGCGAGGTCGTCGAACTCATCCCCGCGGCCGGTGAGGGGGATCCGGCTGTCGAGGTCGGTGTCGGTGATCTCACGGGCGGTGTCGCGCATGTGCCGGATGGGCGCCAGCACGCGCCCAGCGACGAGCCAGCCGACCCCGGTCGCGAGGGCGAGCCCGGCGAGCGAGGTCAGCAGGAGCGTCCGGATCACGGAGTCGGCTTCCGCGCTCTCGGCGTCGGCGAAGATGGCGACGACCAGGGTGCCCTTCTGGCCGTCAGAGGGGTCCGAGACGGGTACGGCGACGTACCGCACCAGACCAGCGCTCGTATCCGTCGCGCCGTAGGTCACCTCGTCGGCTGCCGAGAGGGAGGCGACCAGATCCGGATCCTCATCGAGGCGCACCGGCGGCACGTCGGACGTGCGCGCATCGACGACGCCGTCGACGATGCTGAACATCGTCTCGTTCCGGTCGGGGATGCTGCGGTCGAGGTAGAGCCGCAGCAGGGAACGGGCGCCTGGCCCACTCTCGAAGGCGGTCGGCGCACCCTCCTCCGCGAGGACGCGCAGTTCGGATACCTCGCCGGCCAGCTCCTGCTGAATGCGCGTCTCGACCTGGCTGATCAGCACTTCGCGTGCGACGACCCAGCTCAAGATCAGCGTGAGGGCGGCTGGCACGAGTATCCAGCCGAGGATCCGCAGACGCGCCGAGCGTCGGCGGTCAGTCATCGGTCAGCTGCGCCTGAGTGAACACGTAGTCGAAGTCCTCGGCCACCTGCTCCCCCTCGTCGTCGATGACGGGGCGGTCGGCCCCGAGCTCAAGGATCCCATCACCGTCGTCTGCCAGCATGCGGCCCACGAGTTCCATAGGCTCGGGCACGGGTTCGTTGAGGCGCAGGGTCACCGGCTGCAGGCCGGCGGTGCGCATGTCGGAGCCCAGCACCAGCCCGTCCCGTGTCTCGATCACGATGTGGACAGCTGGCAGGTCGGTGTCGACGGCTTCGATGACCACGCTGCGACCGTTCCCGACCTGGTCGTCGTTGTCGAGGTCGGCCTGGGGGTCGGTCACCGACGACGACTCGCCGTCGGTGACCGACCCTGCGGACGGGCTGGGCGTCACGCCACTGCTGGGGAACGTCACCACGATCGGTTCGAGGTCCGCACCCTCGGGCGCTACGTCAGCAACGGAGGCGCAGCCCGCCAATGCAGCCGCTGCTAGAGGCACCGCAAGCCAGGCCCATCGCGTTCCCAGGCTCACTGCGACCTCAGATCCGCAGCGATCCGCGGCACGACTGGCCGCTTGCGCTCGTCGCGGTCACCGAGATCCGGTCGCTGCCGGCGCGGTCTCGGACCATGTGGTTGACGTCGATCTCGCCTTCGGCATCTGCCACCTGGGAAACCTTGAGCACCTTGCTGCCATTCCGGGTGATCGACACTGTCCACTTCTCCCCCGGGGTTGCGGCATCGATCTCGAAGTCGATGTCGATGACGCCGAACTCGCGCTCCAGGTTCAGGTCCCAGCGGGCACCAGCGGAGCAGGTCCCCATGGTCTCGCGCTCGATCTCTGCGGGACGAGCAGGAGCTGCCGAAGCGGGAACTGCCAGGACGCTGGCCGTTGCCAGCGCCGCCCCTGCCGCGATGGTCGCCATGAGTGTCTTGCGCATGTGTGTGTCCTCTCATTGGGGCAGCGCACCCCGCTGCCGATGACACGAGAATGGAGGGCCAACCTGAGCCGGACCTGAAGCACAGATGAGCACTTCTTCATCTGGCTGGTGAGCTGAGTCGCCAAGCGGACTGGCCCTACTGCGCCCCGCTCTTGGGGTTGCTTGACGTTCACTGAGACCGCTGGACCGTGCTGGGCATGGTCACAACCGAAGCCTTCGTTCTCGAGACGTATCTGGCGGCCTACGCGCCGAAGAGCCTGACGGCTTCAGCGTGGCTGAATGCTCGCGGGGAGGTGCTCGATCTGGTGCGTCAACTGGGGCCGGGCAGCGAAGGAGAGACCAAGAACCTGCTCGGCGCCCTGACTCGCTACCTCGGCCGGATGTGCCCGGATGGCGTGGCTGACCTGTCCGCCCTCACAGCAGACGGCATCGACCGGTTCGTGGCTATGGAGCGTGCCGCGGGCGCCAAGGACAGCACGCTCGGGCAGGTCACGCCTCGACTTCAGCGGCTCCTTCGCGCTCGGGAGGGCAAGCCGGCGCCGAAGAGGGTCCGCCGCCGGACCAAGTCGCTGCCAACCTTCGATGCCGTCACGGACGTTGAGTGGGAAGCCTTGGCGCAGTGCGCAACGGCGGTGGCGCTGGAGGGAAAGGCAGCCCTGCTTGCCTTCCTCGAGGCTGGGGAGAAGTGCGGCTTCCGTCCCGAGGGGCTTGCGGCTGTGGGCTGGGGACCGACCGAGATCAACGATCTGCGCCCGGCATTCGAGACACATAGTGGCCTGAGCCTCGACCTGCAGCGGCTTCGGAATCACTGGTTGACGAGCGTAATGTCCGTTTCCGAGCCGCTGTCGACGATCGTCTCCCGCCACGGGCTCACCCGGCGTGACCTCGAGCGAGCGGCCCGGGGCTTCTGCACTCAGGAGAGTTCCTCGGCCCTGCTGCGATCGGCCTGATCGTCGAATGGTGCTGAGTGCAGAAACCGGGGACCTCGGCACAGTCCTGGCCGGATCCACGCCAGTGGATCGGGAGGGATAGCGAGATGGCGCGGAAGAGGATGAGCACGGCCGAGGCCAAGCGGCAGATGAAGGCCGAGGCCGAACGGCTGGAGTCGATGCAGCGGTTGGCTCCACCGCTCGATGCTGATCGCGAGCGGGTGCTGGCCGCATACGTGCCGCGGTCGATGTCCCGTGCGCGCTGGGAGCAGACGTCACCGCTGATCCGGGACATCATGAGGCGCGGCCAGTGCAAGGGCCAGGAGACGTTCCCGCAGGTGCTGTCGGAACTGACGCTCTTCGTGGACTGGGCTATGGACGCCGGTGTCGATGCCACCATCTCGGACCTGCTGCGCCATGACCTGATCGAGCGGTGGGTCACCGAAGGGGGCCCAGGCTCGCATTCGACTTGGGGCAATCGCCGCAGCCGGCTGCGGAACCTAGCCTCGCACGTCAATCCCGGGCTTCATGCGCCCCGACGCAAGGAGCCGTTCAGTCGCGCTGCGATGAAGGCTCCGTACTCACTTCGCGAGATGGCGGACATCGAGCGACTGTGCCTGAACCAGCCAAGTAGGGCGACGCGTCGCAACCTGTGCGTCATGGTCGGGCTGGGGGCCGGAGCCGGACTGGGCTCCACGGATCTGCGCGGTCTCACTCGCAGGCACCTGTCCAAGGACGACGACGGAACCTGGTGGGTGGACGTTCCCGGTGACCGAGCTCGTCGCCTGCCGGTGCGTCAGCGGTATACGCACCTGATCGAGGAGGCCATCAAGGGGCTGAAGGCCGACGACCTGCTCATCGGCGTCAAGGAAGGACGCAAGAACATCACCAGCACTGCGGTGACCAACGCCGCCATCGGCGATACCAACATCACCCCCGAGCAGGCGCGCCTGCGAGCTACCTGGCTGCTCGCAATCATCAGTACCCCGGTGCCGATCGCCGATGTGATGGCGGCTGCCGGCACTACCAGTGCCCGCAACATCGTCGAGGTGGTGCCGTACGCGAGCGATCCCGCCTACGTGACTCAAGCGGAGGGGGACAGCGATGTTCACCCCGAGTGACATCAGCAAGGTCGTGTACGTCGTCGAGGAGTCAGGTGCCGCGGCGCTGCTGGAGGAGATGAGGTCCAAGGGCAAGGCCGGCCGCCCGTCGGGCCTGAACACCCGCCTGTTCCTGATCGGTAGCCTGCTCAGTGCGCTTGAGGGCGACGGCATGGTGCTCACGAACCTGTACGACGTTCTCACGCGCCGCATGGACTTCGACTGGCAGGTGCGCCTGGGCATCCGGAGGGCCATCGACGGCCCACGCACCTTCTCCCAGGACTCCGTGGATCGGATGTCGGTGTCGATCAGGGACGCGATCGAGTTCGGCAGTGACTCGGCTTCCGACCTCGATGAGGACGTGCGCGAGGGGCGCCGCACCGCGCTGTACGCGCTCATCGACGCGATGCTCGACGTGACCCTCCTTCCCACGGATTCCACGTACCGGTCCATCGATGCGACGAACATCTGGGCGTGGGGCCGCAGCCCTCGGCGGCGAGGCATCAAGGCGCTCGAGAAGGACGCGGCCACTCTCGAAGCAGCGGGCCGGCCCGATGACGCGGCCAACCTGCGCGAGGTTGTGACGCGGATGAAGGAGGAGAAGTCCGAGGTGGCGGCCTCGGCGTCCGTGTCCTCCACGCCCACCCCGACGGAAGGGGATGCGCATGGCGATGGGGATGGTGGCGAGGTGAACCCTCCGCACTCCGACGAGGCAGTCGAGCCCGAGGACACCAGTGCACGCCTTCCCCACGACCGTGATGCCCGTGCCAGCGGGAAGACCGCCAAGGACGGTCGCACCGAGTGGTTCTACGGCTACACGATCAGCGGGCTCGTCCGGGTCGCTGAGCCCGGGCAGGTCTACCGGGAGGAGCCTCGGCTGCTGGAGCGCCTGAGCGTCACTCCGGGCGGTCGTGACTTGGTGCGCGCGAGCCGCGACGTCATCGAACGGGCACAGCCTGCCGACGTCGAGCGCATGCTCCTGGGAGACAAGTGGTACTCGAACCTGAAGGAGACCAACTGGTATCACTTCCTGCGCGAGGCCGGCTGGAACCAGACGGTCGACATGCGCGAGAACGATCAGCGCTGGACCGATGTTCGAGGCATGCGGGTCACCGCTGGCACGCCGCACTGCCCGGCTACCCCGGACGCGTTCGAGAAGATCACCAAGCCGTGGGGCAAGAAGGATGACTTCCATGAGCAGGTGGCTCGACGTGAGGACTGGGCGCTGAAGCTGCACGCCGAGGACGTGAGCAGGGGCACCCGCCGTTACATGTGCCCTGCGCTCGCCGGCACGCTGCGCTGCCCGCTGCGGCCCGAGTCCCTCGTCCTGCCCGGGGACCGGCCACTCGTCGAGAACCCCCCTGCGGCCGAAACGGCGCCAGACTGCTGCACAGTCAAGTCCACGGTGACTGTCACGTCGACCGACGCGAACGCGCGTGCCCGCCTCTGGCAGCCCCACTACTGGGGGACGCCGGAGCAGACCCAGCAGATGGATCTGCGTACGTCGGTCGAGCAGTACTTCTCACGGATGAAGGACGCGAACGGCAATGACATGAGCCGCGGCTTCGTTCGCGTCACGGGCCTGGCTCGCGTGACCCTCGCTGTCGGTCTTCAGGCCGTCGCCACCAACATCTCCGAACTCGAGACCTGGGCCGCCAAGTACGGCGATGAGCGGGCGCCGGGCCATCCCCTCCTGCAGCCCCGCGACCCGTTCGTGGTCCTGCACCTGCCGGCCGACGAGGCGAGGGAGCTCGAGGAGTGGCGACGCGAACGCGCCAAGGCCAGGGGAGATGAAGCTGCGTGACCCCCAACGAC
This sequence comes from Actinomycetota bacterium, assembly GCA_030837445.1. Taxonomy (GTDB): domain Bacteria; phylum Actinomycetota; class Actinomycetes; order S36-B12; family UBA10799; genus JACJWR01. The sequence continues at coordinate 155 of JAUPKM010000393.1, read as the reverse complement.
GAAAGTCCCCCGGATTACCGGGGGACTTTCGCGGTTCAGGCCGCGGATTACCGCGGTGACCTCGTGGAGCGGGTGACGGGAATCGAACCCGCACTGTCAGCTTGGGAAGCTGATGTTCTGCCATTGAACTACACCCGCGAACGCACCGATTATGC
>JAUPKM010000392.1 GCA_030837445.1 Actinomycetota bacterium | reverse complement strand
TCATTCAACGCAACGCCAAGGACGTGCGCTTCCTCGATGTCTGAGCCCAGTGTGAACGCGAGGCCCGAGACGCGACCGGTAACCATCATGTGGAGGATTCCCAGCCGTGGCCGATGACATAGCAGCAGCCCCACCGGAGTCCCCGGGCCAGCACGGCCGGATCGAGCCGGTTGAGATCCAGGCAGAGATGCAGCGCTCCTACCTGGATTACGCGATGAGTGTGATTGTCGGCCGAGCCCTGCCGGACGTCACCGACGGTCTCAAACCGGTTCATCGTCGGGTGCTCTACGCCATGTACGACGGTGGTTACCGCCCCGACCGCGGGTACTTCAAGTGCACCCGAGTGATCGGCGATGTGCTCGGCAACTACCACCCGCACGGCGACTCCTCGGTCTACGACGCGTTGGTGCGGCTGGAGCAGCCATGGTCGTTGCGGTACCCGCTGGTGGACGGCCAGGGCAACTTCGGTTCCCCCGGCAACGATCCTGCCGCCGCCCACCGGTACACCGAGTGCAGGATGTCGCCGCTGGCGATGGAGATGGTTCGGGATATCGACGAGGAGACAGTCGACTTCACCCCCAACTACGACGGTCGAACCCTAGAGCCGCTGCTGCTGCCTTCCCGATTCCCCAATCTGCTGGTGAACGGCTCAGCGGGGATCGCCGTGGGGATGGCCACCAACATTCCGCCCCACAATCTGCGAGAGGTCAACGAGGGAGTGCAGTGGGCGCTCGCCCACCCGGAGGCAAGCCGAGAAGAGCTACTTGAGGCGCTGATTGAGCGCATCCCGGCTCCCGACTTCCCGACCGGCGCCCTCATCGTCGGCAAGCGAGGGATTGACGACGCCTACCGCACCGGCCGAGGTTCGGTTGTGCTGCGGGCCGTCATCGACATTGAGGAGGATTCCCGAGGCCGCACCTGCCTGGTGATCTCGGAGCTGCCGTATCAGGTCAACCCTGACAACCTGGCCCTGAAGATTGCGGAACTGACCGACTCAGGCAAGCTCACCGGGATCGCCGATCTGCGCGACGACTCCTCCGACAGGACTGGCCAGCGGTTGGTCGTCATCCTCAAGCGCGATGCCCAACCCAGGGTGGTGCTCAACCAGCTCTACAAGCACACGCAACTGCAGGACACCTTCGGCTGCAACATGCTGGCACTTGTCGACGGGGTCCCGCGCACCCTTCCGCTCGACGGCTTCGTCAACTACTGGATTGCACATCAGCTCGATGTCATCCAGCGTCGGACTCGCTACCGGCTCCGCAAGGCGGAGGAGCGCGCGCACATTCTCCGCGCCCTGTTGAAGGCTCTCGATGCATTGGACGAAGTCATCGCCCTGATTCGTCGTAGTCAGACGGTTGAGGAGGCACGTACGGGCCTGATGGGCCTGCTCGACATTGACGAACTGCAGGCGACGGCGATTCTGGACATGCAGCTGCGTCGGTTGGCGGCGTTGGAGCGGCAGAAGATCATCGACGAGTACGACGAGTTGATGCGGCTGATCGAGGACTACCTGGACATCCTGGCCGATGAGACACGGCAGCGGGCGATCGTCGCCGAGGAGTTGGCTGAGATCGTCGCCAAGCATGGCGATGAGCGTCGGAGCAGATTGATTCCGGGCGAGGACCTCGCCAACGAGGAGGACTTGATTCCGGTCCGCGAGGTGGTCGTCACGATCACAGCAGACGGTTACGCGAAGCGGACACTCTGCGAGGCCTACCGCTCCCAGCGCCGGGGCGGGCGCGGCGTACGGGGTGCGCAACTGAAGCAGGACGACGTAGTCGCGCAACTGTTCGTGGGTTCGACCCACGACTGGGTGCTGTTCCTGACCACCAAGGGCCGGGTGTATCGGACCAAGGCCTACAACCTGCCGGAGTTGGGCCGGGACGCCCGCGGTCAGCATGTGGCGAACATGCTCGCCTTCCAACCGGATGAGCAGATCGCCACCGTGTTGCAGGTGAGTGACTATCAGCAGTCCAGCTACCTCGTATTGGCCACCAGGTCGGGGATGGTGAAGAAGACGTTGTTGTCGGACTATGACAACAACCGATCCGGCGGGCTGATCGCCATCAACTTGAAGGAGGACGACGAACTGATCGCCGCCCGACTGGTCGATGTCGATGACGATCTGATCCTGGTGAGCAGGAAGGGGATGTCGACTCGGTTCGCAGCGGACGACGCGACCCTGCGCCCGATGGGACGAGCGACAGCCGGTGTGATCGGGATGCGGTTCCGGACCGGCGACGACCTGTTGGCGATGGACGTGGTGCGGGAGGGACCGTATCTGGTGACGGTAACCGACGGCGGTTTTGCCAAGCGGACGTCAGTGGACGAATGGTCGACCAAGGGCCGCGGTGGTCTTGGCGTGCGGGCGATGAGGTTGGTCGCGGAGCGAGGGTCCCTGGTGGGGGCGTTGGTCTGCTCGGACTCCGACGAGATCTACGCCATCGCCAGCAATGGCGTCGTGATCCGGACCAGGGTCGCTGAGGTACGGGCCACCGGCCGCGACACGATGGGCGTGTCGCTGATGGGAGTCAACGAGGAGACTACAGTAGTGGCGTTGGCGCTCGGCCACGACCTCGGCGACGACGACAACGCAGATCCGGAGGAGTCGTCGGACGGTTCGTCGGAGGCTGAGGTCGAGACCCCCGAGTCGGCCTCTGACGAGGGCCAGTCGGCGGACACACGCACGGCGGGGGATACCGTAGGCGGACACAATTCCGCCGGCGGTCACGAGTCCGGTGGTAGCGATGGAGATGACAGTCAATGACCGAGGACACCCTCACGAGAGATTCGCAGAGCGAGGCAGCGAATTCGTCGGCCCCTCGGCAGGCTCGGTTGCACTTGGCCAGGCTCGACCCCTGGTCAGT
>JAUPKM010000391.1 GCA_030837445.1 Actinomycetota bacterium | reverse complement strand
GCGAGCGTGACGCATCACAATGTGTCGATCGAGCCGGAGTTCGGCTGGCCGACGATCGTCGCCAAAGCCGACGACAGATACCGCGAGGCGATCAACGTCCTCGGCTAGCCTGCGGGGGGAAGCTGACGCGTCGAGCGGACTCCATGCCTGCCGAACATGCGATACCGTCGCCCCCACACATGAATCGACGGCGAACCCGGCCAGACTGCGACCGACGGAGGAGCTCAGATGAACAGCGACCGAGACGAATACAATCCTGATCCGGACGAAGAGGTGTCCGACGCCGAACTCGACTCCGCCACTGGCGGCTCGATCATCAATGACCTCCAACTGCAGCCAGGCGATTCGGGAGCATCACCGTCGGCCAGCGACTTGTTGGGTTAGCCAGTTTCATGCCAGGCCGAGATCGGCTAAGGCATCCAACTTGACTCGGAACTGAGGAATGGGCACGTTGTCGAAGTGACACCGCCCCCGGTCGCTGAGCAGAGCGCCGAACAGTACGAGAGTTTCGAAGCGCTCGACGAGGTCGTGCGAACCACCAGAAGTCGCTCGTGGATCGCACTTGCGACCGCAGCGGTGCTGGTAGCCGCCGCCATGGTGTGGGCCGGGACGGCCACGATCCCGCGAAATATCGAGCTCGCCGCAACCCTGCAGAGCCCCGGTTCGGTCCGGATCATCGCGACCCCGGCCACCGGGTCCGTCCTCGCCGTCGCCCAATCCGGGACGCGGCTGAAGCGAGGCGCCGAGGTCGCAACCGTGCTGGCTGCCGACGCCACCGTCCCGACGAAAGTGATCATGCCGTTTGACGGACTCGTCCAGGATGTGACGGTGCTGGCCGGCCAGGGGGTCTCCGGCGGCGAAACGCTCATGGTGGCAGTCGCAGACCAGAGCCTGTCGCCCTTGCGCGCGGCAGGATTCGCTGACAGCGTGTCCCTTCCTTACCTTGCACCCGGCGCCACCGTGTCCGTGGCGGTGTCATCCCCGGACGGCCGCCACGACGGCTTGCTGTCCGGGACCGTTGCGACAGTTTCGGACTATCCGGCCTCTGAGGAGTCGGCAGCCGCTGTCTTGGGTAACAACAGCGATGCGGCCGAACTTTTCAGCCGCACGACTGGATCCCTCTACCAGGTCGTCGTTGACCTGGGTCCGCAACTGCAATGGCTGACCCCTGCGCCGACTCGACCGCCGCCACCGGGATCGCCAGTGACGGTTGTGATTCCCGCCGGGCAACTGCGCCCACTCGATCTGATACTTGGCAGCTGATGCCAGCAGCCACGCCCGTGAAGTCCTGGAAGACGGGACGGTCCGCAAATTCGGTGCGCGTCCCGACAGTGCTGCAGATGGAAGCGGTCGAATGCGGAGCCGCATGCCTGACGATGGTGCTGGCCCACTACCAGAAGTGGGAGCCACTGAGGGAAGTGCGCGACCGGTGCGGAGTGACTCGGGACGGCGCTTCGGCACTTGATCTGGTGAAGGCCGCTCGCTCCTACGGTCTCAAGGCCAGCGGATCCAAGGGAGGCATCGACGCACTTGTGGGGCGACGGCCCGTCATCCTCTGGTGGAACCGGAACCACTTCGTCGTGCTGGAATCAATCCGTCGCGGGCGCTACCAAATCAACGACCCGGGAGTGGGCCGGGTTGTGATGGGGTCTGAGGCATTCCGGCGCTCGTATTCGGGCCTGGCGATCTCGCTTGAACCGTCGGATGAGTTCGAGCGTTCAGGGGGGCCGTACCGCATTCTGCCGCGTGTTGTCGCACGCCTGCGTGGCTCGACGGATGGAGTTGCGCTGGCGGCCCTCTGCGGGCTGGTGGCCGTGGTGCCGGCGTTGGCAGTACCTGTCGTCTCCTCCGTCTTCGTCAACCTGGTGTTGTCGGGCGGTCGATCAGACCTGATACTGGCGCTGGTCACGGTCATAGTCGCCGCGGCCGCTGTTCGGGGCGTCCTGATGCCGCTGCAGAACATGGCCCAAGCCAGGCTCCAGTTGAAGTTGTCCCTCGTTGGTGCGACGACCTTGTTGGGTCGACTCCTGCTCCTGCCACTTCGCTTCTTCGATCAGCGATCCACCGGCGACTTGGCAGGCCGGGTTGGCCAGACCGGTGCAGTCAGCGCGGTCATTGCAGGGCAGGCTGCGACAGCGGTCCTTTCGGTCTTCACGCTGGCCGCCTATGCAGCCGTCATGATGCTGTATTCGTGGTCGCTCGGGATGATCGTGTTGGCACTGGCGCTTCTCAACGTGGTGGCGCTGCGCATCGCCGGTCGACGCCAGGTCAACAGCCAAGCGTTACTGCTGCGCGAACAAGCAGCCGTGCAGACCGCCACCGTGTCCTCGTTGCAGCAAATCGAGACGATCAAAGCCTCCGGTTTGGAGGCGGACGCCTACCGACGATGGGCCGGCCTACATGCCCGGTCGGTGAGCGCGGCCGCGGATGGTGCAACGCCGGGAATCCTGCTCTCCGCCGTTCCTGCCCTGATCAACGCGCTGACGGCCATGGCAATTCTGCTGGTTGGCGCGTTCGGCGTGGTGCACGGCACGCTGACCGTCGGCGGCGTCGTGGCGTTCCAACTGCTGGCCGGTGGTGTCAGCGGACCCTTGCTCACCCTGGTGTTGCTGGCCGCGCAACTTCAGACGATGACAGCGCAGTTGGCCCGCATCGACGACGTACTTGACGAACACGTCGACGTTCGGTTTGCCGCTCCGAAATCGGACGCCGGAGACAAGGAGCACCTCGCTGGGCGGCTGACATTGTCAGCGGTCACCTTCGGCTATAGCCCTCGACAGGGGCCGGTCGTCGAGTCCCTCAGCATGGATATCCCGCCTGGCGCTCGGGTCGCGCTCGTCGGACCGTCGGGTTGCGGCAAGAGCACTCTCGGCGCCCTCGCGGCGGGGCTGATGCAGCCGTGGTCCGGTGTCGTGGCGGTCGACGGCCAACCGATCGGGAGCCTGCCGGTGGGGCAGCTTACGCAGGCGGTCAGTCGCGTGGACCAGACCATCCTGTTGATGGCTGGGACGGTGCGCGAGAACATCTCACTATGGGACGCCACCGTCTCGGATTCGGCGATCCTGCGGGCACTGTCCGACGCCGCGATTGTGGACGACGTCCTCGCTCGACCCGGTGGCCTCGATGCGGTGGTCCTCGAGGGCGGACGCAACTTCAGCGGCGGTCAACGGCAACGCCTCGAGATTGCCAGGGCACTGGTCCGCGATCCAGCCATCCTCATCCTGGACGAGGCAACCAGCGCGCTAGACGCCGAGACTGAGCTGGCGATCGATCGGGCGCTGCGAATCAGGGGAATCACCTGCCTCATCGTCGCGCATCGGTTGAGCACGATCCGTGACGCAGACGAGATTCTCGTGCTGGGTCGCGGTGGTCGCGTCCTGGAACGCGGTTCACACGTCGCCCTGTTGGCCGCCCAGGGCATGTACGCGCAGCTCAACGCCGGAGCTGATTCCGTTGGTGTCTAGGCGACTCGTGGTCGGCGTCGGCGAGGTTGTCGAAGTCACCGCAATGGCTGCGGCAGCGTTCATCGTCGATGATCGGGGTCGGCGGATGTCGCTCGGAATCGTGCCGGCCGGCCTAGTCGTAGGCCTTGATATTGCCCCACTGCAACTCGAATTGGCGCCGGTGGCCGTCGGCTCGGTGCCGTGGCGACATGTTGCTTCCCGCGGAAGCACGCAAGAGGCGGAGTGGTTCGAGCACGTCGTGGCGACCGTGAGCCAGACCGGGGCGTCAGCCGAAACCGGGCACCGGGCCGTCGATGCTCCCGCCGCAGCCCAGGCCCTGACGTCGGCCTTCCACAGTTGGCGGCGCGCAGCGTCGGCGCACGCTGCATCCACGGATCAGCGGGACCGCGCCGCCGCCCACGCTCAGGCGGACCAAATCGTCGCGGCGGTGCGAAACCCGGGACAGCCCAGTCCCAGGGACCAGCAAGACTCCCTGGGGCGGGCACTTCAACGCCTCGGCAGGTTGCAGGGATTCGAAGTCGGCCCGATTGGCCCTGTGCCCGACAGTGTTGACGACCCCCTCGGGTACACCCTGCGCAAGGCCGGCCTCGCGTACCGCCCGGTGACGCTCACACCCGGTTGGCAACGGCGCACTCGCACGCCACTGCTGGCTTGGCGACCCACAGGTCAGACGGTCGAGTACGTCGTCTTGAGTCCGCGCCGCTCCGGGTTCAGCATGCAGGGGCCCAATGACCTAAGTCCGCAGCCCTTGGCCGGTGTCGGTGAACCGGGTTCGACCGCCGTTGAGATTGCGAGCCCGTTGCCGGGAGATGTCAGCGACGGCCGGCGGTTGGCGCAGCTCGCGTTCACTGGTTCACGTTCGGCGCGGCTGGTGGTGGTCGCGTGCGCGGGTGCGACCGCGGTCCTGGGGCTGTTGACCCCCTACCTGACCGGCGTCGTCCTTACAGCTGCGCAATTGGGCGAGGCAGATGCTCTGCTGGGGACCACAGCGATGGTGCTGCTGGCGGCCGCCTTCGCGGCCACGTCGTTCACAATTGTTCAGACCCTGACCGTGTGGCGGATCTCCCAGCTGGCGATGCGCCGCGTTCAATCCGCGGTCTGGCAGCACCTCCTTACTCTTCCTGCGACCTTCTTCCGGGAACACACCGTCGGTGACCTGACCACTCGTGTGATGGCCACGGCTCAACTGCAGGCGGCGGTGTCTCCGAGTGCGGTCTCGGCGATGATGGCCGCGGTGTTTGCGAGCGTCAACCTGGTCGTCATGTACGCCCTGAGTGTTCCGCTGGCGATTGGGGCGACCGCGGTACTCCTTGCGTCCTGGGTCGTCGTCGGATTCGGCGCAAGACAGAGCGCCAGGTTCGCCGAGGAGATCAACAACTCGACTCGCGAAGCCAACGCGTGGCTGGTTCAAGTGCTATCCGCCGTGAGCAAGATTCGTCTCAGTGGAGCGGAACGCAGATTCGTTGCCATGGCGGCTGACCGGTTCCGAGATCAGGCAGCTACTCGATCACGGGCTGCGTTGAGCGCTGGTCGAACGACGACCTATCAAGTGGTGGCCGGTGCCCTGGTACCAGCTCTCTTCATGGTCATCATCGCGGCCAACTGGAACTCTGGACGAATATCTGCGGCGGACTATGCGGCTTTCAGTGCGGCCTTCGGCGGGGCCTTTGTGAGCCTGAACGCGCTGGCGGTCGTGTCCCGCTCGCTGGCCACGATCGTGCCGACATTGCGGCAGCTGGAACCAATCCTCGCTGCTGCACCCGAGCGGGCCGAGGACGCCGTTCCGCTGCTTGGCGAGCTTCAGGGAGACCTCGAATTCCGGCACGTGTGGTTTCGTTACACCGACGACGCTCCCTGGGTCCTGCGGGACGTCTCCTTTCACATCCCTGCTGGTTCGTTCACCGCGTTCGTGGGCTATTCCGGAGGCGGCAAGTCGACAGTGCTCAGGCTGCTCCTCGGTATGGAGACGCCCACACAGGGACAGGTGCTGGTGGATGGCCAGGATCTGGCCACTGTGGACTTGGTCGACTTTCGGGAGCGGTGTGGGGCCGTGCTGCAGGGCAGCGCGATCAACCACGGCAGCATTCTTGACAACATCCGTGCCGGCAGTCTGACGCCGGTCGCGGCGGTCTGGGCCGCGGCCGAGGCGGCCGCCATGGCCGACGATATTCGAGCAATGCCGATGGGCATGAACACAGTGATTGACCCGGCGACCATCTCCGGTGGTGAACAGCAGCGGCTCCTGCTGGCGAGAGCGATCGCGCGAAAGCCTGGAGTGCTATTCCTGGACGAGGCCACCAGCGCCCTCGACAACGTGACCCAGTCGCGGGTGGCGACTGCACTCGGCGCCCTGGGCTGCACCCGGATCGCGGTTGCCCACCGATTCTCGACGATTCACGAAGCCGATCGGATCTTGCTGTTGCGCGTCGGCGAGATTGCCTCATCGGGAACGTTTGCTGAGCTCACCGCCACAGATGAATACTTCGCGCGGATGGCTGCACGCCAACTGGCGTGATCGCCGGCCTACCTGGGCGGCTGCGGATCAACTACCCCCGGTAGGTGTGGCGCT
>JAUPKM010000390.1 GCA_030837445.1 Actinomycetota bacterium | reverse complement strand
GCCTGGGTGGTGAGTTGATTCGCTGCCAACGCGGTGAGGCTTACCGCCCTGACGTTGTTGCCGAGCAGTGGGATCGCCCCGACGACCTGCCAGACTGGATCAGACGTCGCGGAATGTGCGGCGGCGGTATTGGTCGCTGCCCGTTTGATTGCCTGCTGCGCGGTCGCGGTGTCGTTCGCCAACAGTGACTGCTGGGCTGCTGAGATCTCTGCGGCGGCCGCCTGCAAGTCGTTTCGGGCCTGAAATCCCGTCACCGCCAACCAGCCCCCGACGGCCAGCGCGAACACCACCACCAAGCCTGCGACCAACGCGATCCAGGCTTTTCGTCCCACCAGAACCTCCCGGGGTCAGGGGGCAGCTGATGTGGTGGAGATATCGGCCGGGGCCTGACCCGTGTCAGTGTCGGTCTGCAGTTGCGGCCGGTCGGTCCGGGACTCGTAGTAGCCGTAGCCATACCCGTAGCCGTAGCCCGAACCGTAGCCGTAGCCTGAACCACGGACCGGGACGAAGTTGAGCACGGTGCCCAGCACGCGGGCGCCCACCGCCTCGAGGGTCTCGATCGCCTTTCGTGCCTGGTCCCGGTGGGTGAACCCGTACCGGGTGACCACGATGGCGCCGTCCACGCTGCGGGACAGAACGGCGGCATCTGTGACTGGCAGCAGCGGTGGGGCATCGATGATGATCGAGTCGAAGTTCTCGCGCAGATACATCAGCAGCGCGACCATCTGTTGGCTGCCCAGCAACTCCGAGGGGTTCGGCGGGATCGGGCCCGAAGGGAGGACAGACAGCAGCCCTCGCTGCCATTCGACGATGGCTTCGGGGGCGGACACTTGGTTTGTCAAGACATTTGTGAGGCCGACGCTGCCATCGATACCCAAGTAGTCGGCGACCCGCGGTTTGCGCAAGTCCGCCTCCACCAAGCAGACCCTGGCACCGGCCTGGGCCAAGGTGATGGCCAGGTTGCAGGCGGAGGTCGATTTACCCTCGGTGGGGATAGCTGAGGTGATCACGACGGCCTTCGGCGGCTGGTCGACGTCGACGTACTGCAGGTTCGTCCGAATCGTCCGGAATCCTTCGGCGCGCACCGATCGTTGGTTGAGGGCGATCAGGGGTGCTTTTGCAGCTTCAGAGTCGTACGAGATGACGCCTAGGCTCGTGGTGTTGGTGAGGGTGGCCAGGTCCGCGGGACTCTTGATCGTGGTGTCCAGTTGCTCGCGGACGATCGCGAAGGCGATCCCCAGGCCGAGTCCTAGAATCAGACCGAGGGCGATATTGACCTGGGTATTTGGCGACGTGGGCGCGGTTGGCGTCTGGGCCGGCGTGGTCACCGAAACTTTCACGGGGGATTCGGTTGACCCGGCCGGGGTCTCCAAGATCTGGATCCGGCGACCGAGTTGGGTCGCCACCGCGTTCGCTATCTCTTTGGCCTGGGTCGGGTTGGAATCAACTGCGGCGACATTCAGCAGCACCGTCAAAGGTGGATTCGAGGCGCTAACTTTGCTCGCCAATTGAGGCACCGTCATGTTGAGACCCATCTGGGCGATGACAGGTGCCAGAACCTCAGGGGACTTGACCACTTCGACGTAGCTCTTGACCCGCTGGAGGGTGAAGCTGGACCCGTTGTAGACGGAGCCCCCGTCGCTGGACTGAGTGCCGCCGATGGCCACGAAACTCTGGGCCGTTGCGGTATAGATCTTGGTGCTCAGCAGACTGAATCCGGCCGCCAAACCGACTCCGACCGCCGCGAAGATGGCAATCGTCAGCCATCGCTTTCGAAGCACCCGCAAGTAGTCGCGAAAATCCACCGAGTCTCTCCTCGTTCGTCAGTCAAGTTCGACCGCACCCGGCCGTGGGCACAGCCTACGGTATTGCAGCGCCGGACCTGACCGGTGTCGTCACCACAGCCCACAGCGCGTCGGCGAGAGTCTGGGCGGCGCCCGACATCCGTTCGATGGCGTCTCCGTGGATGCTGAAACCGACCACGTGTGGGTCGGGCACATCGTCGGCGTCCCACACACCCTCGATACCTTCTGGATTCGGCGCGACACCCCTTGCGGCGTCCATCTCCTCGACCAGCCAGGCGAGTCGGTTCAGCGGGTCTGGTGGCAGTGCCGGCACCCCGTGCCGGTGATCCCCGGGGTCCAGTTCGACCTGCCCACCTCCGGCGCGAGTGTCAGCGACGGCCAGCACCGAACCGTCGGCACAGATCCACTCGGCAGTACGGGCGGCCTGCAGCAGGGTGAACGTACGCTTTCGGGCGGCCGGGGCCAGCTCGGCGACCCGGTTTCGGTGACGTCGATCGGCTGTCAGGATCAGATCCGAGGACGCGACCAGTTGGGCCGTCAACAGTCGAGCCGAGTGCGCGTCAGCAGGGGTGGCTAGCGCGACGGAGTCGGGGCCTAGCAGGCCGGCTACGAGCGCCGTTGAGAGGTCGCAGGCTGCTGCGCCGGCGCGAGCGGCCACGCCGGCGCTACTCACCCGCACGCCGGTGTCATCGAAGCCGCGATCCGCGAGTCGGCTGCGCAGCACGGTCTCTCCTGCCGGCGACCGGCAGATGTTTGCGGTGCACACCACGAGGACCTCGAAAGACATTCCGTCAGCCTACGTGGGCCCCGGTTGGGCGGTGGTCAGTGGTGACGGGCTTGAGCACTGAGACACTGTCCCAGTGCTCAACAGTCGCCCGGAACCTCTGCGCAGCTACCGGCTGCGGGGTGGTCGGATGGGTCCCGAGCTGCTCGAAGTACTCGAGCGCCGCGGCCTGGATTTCGACCTGCCGGTGACGGCTACCGGGGTCTGGCGGCTGGCCGAGTGCTTCCCGGGTGCCCGCCAGGTGGTGTTGGAGATCGGTTCCGGGATGGGCGAGGCCACTGTGCAGATGGCTCGCAGCCAACCGACGGTCGGGCTGGTGGCGGTGGAGGTCCACCTGCGCGGGGTGGCGGCCACGATCCGGGCGGCTGACCGTGCGGGCCTGACCAACCTCCGAATCCATCGCGGCGATGCCGTCGCGGCCCTCCGCGACCAGGTGCCGGCCGCTGGGTTGGCAGGGATTCGGATCTGGTTTCCGGACCCATGGCCGAAGCTGAGGCACCACAAGCGGCGCCTGCTGCGGTCGGATTTCGTGTCGTTGGCCGTCTCTCGGTTGGCGATCGGTGGCACGATCCACTGCGCCACCGACGTAACCGACTACGCCGAGGTCATGATCGCCGTGTAGGCAGCTCAACCCGATCTTCGACCGGAGTGGACCTGCGGCAGGGTCGGCTGGCGTCCGATGACCAAATTCGAAACCACCGCGCTGGCCGAAGGCCGATCGAGCACCGACCTGATCTTCCGGCGGGTGACATGAGCAACTGTTATGGCCTGAGGCCACCGCCACGGTGGACCGCATGACGCGCCGCCAGATCGCGGCCCTGTCCGCGCTTGCGGCAGCGGTGTTCCTGGTCGCGGTGGACGGCACGGTACTGGCGGTGGCGGTCCCGTCGCTGGCCGAGGATCTGCAGCCCAGCTACACCCAGATCCTATGGATCTCCGACATCTACTCCTTCATGCTCGCCGGCCTGCTGGTGACGGCGG
>JAUPKM010000389.1 GCA_030837445.1 Actinomycetota bacterium | reverse complement strand
CCGGCATCCTCGGACGCGTTCGCGCCCGATCCCGTCACGTCAGTCGCCACTCCCTGAACATGGCCACTTCCGCCGGAAAGGTCAGTACCAGCAGTGGTACAAACGGCTCATGGACGTAGCGCCTTGTCTGCGGGCGCGGCTAGCCGGGTGGAGGATTGCTGGACGGTTTGGCCGTACCGGTCCCCGGAGTTGACCCACTGAGGGTCGGGGTTGGGGTGGGGGACGCCGAGGTCTGAGTGGGACTGACCGTCGGTGAAGTCGTCGGGCTACCAGTAGGACTGACCGTCGGTGAACCGGTCGGGCTGATTGTCGGCGAACTGGTCGGGGATGTCGACGACTCAGTTGCAGAGGACGAACCAGTGGGCGTTGGAGCGTAGGCCGTCGGATACGGCTGGGGCGCTGGCCCGTCGGGACTGCTGATGAGACCCCAGGCGGTGCCAACCGCCAGGCCACCGATCGCGACTAGCGCCAACACCCCCCACAGCCACCCGACGAACGACGGTGTGCGGCCGTCTTCGGGGTGCTGATCCTCGGGTGCCGTCGGCTCAGCCATGGGGCTCAGATTAGGCCCGGCGACGGATTGCTGTCAGGGTATCGGCCGGTGCAGACGCGACGGCCGCTCTCAAAGATTCCCTACCACCCAGTCGATGCTACCCGTCAGGGCGGCGACATCGTCTGGGTCGATAGCTGGGAACATCGCCACCCGGAGTTGGTTGCGACCGAGTTTGCGGTAAGGCTCGGTGTCGACGATGCCGTTGCTTCGCAGTACGGCGGCGACAACTGCGGCATCCACCGAATCGTCGAAGTCGATCGTGCCAATCACGTTGGAGCGCTTCGCCGGATCGACGACGTAGGGGGTGGCGAACTCGGACCTCTGCGCCCAGCCATACAGGTTGGCGGCGCTCGCCGCAGTGCGGGCGGTCGTCCACGCCAGGCCACCGTTGGCATTGAACCAGTCGAGTTGCTCGGCCATCAGGTAGATGGTGGCCAGGGCGGGGGTGTTGTACGTCTGCTGCAGCCGGGAGTTATCGATGGCGGTGCTGAGATTGAGGAACTCCGGCACCCAGCGATCCTTCAACTCGCCCGCCCGAGCGATCGCGGCGGGAGACATGACGGCGAACCAGATACCACCGTCGGAGGCGAAGCACTTCTGAGGTGAGAAGTAGTACGCGTCGGTTGTGGAGATGTCGATCGGCAGCCCACCCGCGGCAGAGGTGGCGTCGACCAGCAGCAGCGCACCGTCGTCAGCACCGATCGGGCGAGCGGGCGTGATGGCCACGCCAGTGGACGTCTCGTTGTGCGGGGTGGCATAGGAGTCGACTCCGGCCTCGGCCACGAAGACCGGTGCGTCGCCGGGATCGCTGGTGACAATGGTCGGATCGCCAAGGTGTGGGGAGGTCTTCGCAGCCTTCGCGAACTTGGATCCGAACTCGCCGAACGACAGGAACTGCGCCCGATCGGCGATCAGCCCGAAGCTCGCGATGTCCCAGAAGGCGGTCGCGCCGCCGTTGCCCAGCACGACCTCGTAGCCCTCGGGCAGGTCGAACAAGGTGGCGATACCCTCGCGGACCCGCTTCACCTGGGACTTGACCGTCGGCTTCCGGTGCGAGGTGCCCAGGTAGCTGTCGGCCACCGCCGCGAGCGCGCTTACCTGCTCGGGGCGCACCTTGGAGGGGCCGGCGCCGAACCGGCCATCCGTAGGTCTGAGGTCGGCCGGGATGCTCAAATCAGGGGTATCGGTCACCCCTCCAGGCTACGAGGTCGAGGTTCAGGCGACGTAGCCGGAGGGGGCAACCTCGATCGGATCCCAACCCGGCACGTCCTCCGGCGGCCGTGGGCCGGGACCGACATAGCGCGCACTGGGCCGGATCAGTCGGCCGGTGCGCTTCTGCTCCAGAATGTGCGCACTCCAGCCGGCGAGTCGGGCACAGGTGAACATCGAGGTGAACATGTGGGCCGGGACCTCTGCGAAGTCCAGCACTATCGCGGCCCAGAACTCCACGTTGGTCTCCAACACCCGGTCCGGTCGACGGTCCCTGAGTTGTGCGAGGGCGGCTTCTTCGAGCGCAAGGGCCACCTCATAGCGAGGAGCGTCGAGTTCCTTCGCGGTCCGTCGCAGCACGCGGGCACGTGGATCCTGCGCCCGGTAGACACGGTGGCCGAAACCCATCAACCGGTCGCCGCGGTCCAGTACGTCGCTGACGTATCCGTCGGCATCGCCGGTGCGTTCGATCTCCTCGATCATTCCCAGCACCCGGGAGGGGGCGCCGCCGTGCAACGGACCGCTCATTGCACCGATGGCCCCGGAAATGGCCGCAGCAACATCGGCCCCGGTTGAGGCGATCACCCGCGCGGTGAAGGTGGAGGCGTTCATACCGTGTTCCGCGGCCGACACGAAGTAGGCGTCCACCGCCTGCACATGGCGCGGATCGGGTTCGGCGCGCCAGCGCACCATGAACCGTTCCACGATCGTCTGCGCCCGGTCGATCTGCGCTTGTGGAACCATCGGCTGACCGAGGCCTCGCGCGGCCTGGGCGACGAACGACATGGCCATCACCGAGACGTGTGCGAGATTCTCCTCCGCCGTGTCGTCATCGATATCGAGCAGCGACTGCAGCCCCCAAGCCGGCGCCAGCATCGCGATCGCAGATTGCACGTCGACCCGGACATCACCAGAGTGCACCGGGATGGGAAAGGGCTCCGCGGGGCGCATGCCGGCGCTGAACTCGTTATTGACGAGCAGACTCCAGACGTTGCCGAACGACACCCGGCCGACGAGATCTTCGATGTCGACGCCGCGGTAGCGGAGGGAACTGCCCTCCTTGTCAGGTTCGGCAATCTCGGTCTCGAAGGCGATCACGCCTTCCAACCCCGGGATGAAGTCAGACATCTGAACTCCTACATTTCACCTGGGGACCGACACCTTGGGAGCGGACCATCTCTCCGGGCACATCCCGAGCCACGTCGTTGGACGCGCCCACCTTATCCGCCAGTTCGGGTGCTACGCGCGGGGCCGCCCCTTCCCGCTGGACCGTCGCGTCACGTTGGGCAGCCACGACCGGATTGGGCCACCATGGAGGCATGAGTCTGTGGGAGCCACCAAATCTGGCGGGCGTTCGAGTGTCCTATGACTCCGGTCAACTCGGCGAGGAGGGGCTGGCCAGAGATCCGTTGACCCAGTTTCGGGGGTGGTGGCAGGACGCTGCGGCAAGTGATATTTCGGAACCCAACGCGATGGTCCTGGCGACGGTAGACGCAGCTGGTCGACCGACCACCAGGATGGTGCTGCTGAAGGGTTTCGACGAACGGGGATTTGTCTTCTTCACGAACTACCACTCGAGGAAGGCGCAACAGATGGCGGTCAATTCGCACGTCTCGCTCTGCTTCCCGTGGTACCCGCTGCACCGGCAGGTAACGGTCACCGGAATGGCGCAGCGGATCTCCGAGGCGGAGAGTGAGGCGTACTTCCGGTCTCGCCCGAAGGGTTCCCAACTCGCGGCGTGGGCCTCCCGGCAGTCGGAGGTGATCCCGGATCGGGCAGCGTTGGAGTCTCGCTATCAAGCGTTGGCGGCTCGCGGGCCGGCCGGAGTCGAGCCCGCGGTGCCGGACTTCTGGGGCGGCTACCTGGTGGTCGCGTCGACGGTCGAGTTCTGGCATGGCAGGGAGTCGAGGCTGCACGACCGGCTGCGGTTCACGGCCAATGACGGCACCGCGGCACTCGACCGGTCCGCGGATTGGCGGCTGCAGCGCATCTCCCCCTGATCCGACGCGCAGCGCCGGAATGGGCCGGTATCACGCTTCGCTCTGCAAGAATCGGGCGATGGGAAGCCGGTCGCAAGATCCTGCTCCCGCTGCAGCCGAACGTGCACCGACAGCAACGCTGGTGTTGTCTGTACTGTCGTTGAAGGGTGGGGTGGGAAAGACCTCGGTGGTGCTCGGACTGGCCGGCGCGGCGCTCGAACGTGGCATCTCGACGTTGGTCGTGGATGTCGACCCGCAGGCCAACGCCACCGCTGCCCTCGATCCGGAAGCAGCGCCATATTCACTCTCCGACGTACTGCACGACGGTCGACCCGGGGTGGCGGGCGATGCCGTCGTCGCCTCGTGCTGGGGTGAAGATGTGCACCTGGTGCCGTCGGAGCGGGCCCTGGAGCATCGCGCCGCGGAGTCGTACCCCGGCTCCGAGCAACGGTTGCGAACGAGTCTGACCGGAGTCGCCG
Source organism: Actinomycetota bacterium (assembly GCA_030837445.1). Lineage (GTDB taxonomy): Bacteria > Actinomycetota > Actinomycetes > S36-B12 > UBA10799 > JACJWR01. The sequence goes on along the minus strand of JAUPKM010000389.1, from coordinate 4,146 downwards.
CGGAATACGAATTGGTGCTGCTCGATTGTCCGCCCAACCTCGGCGAACTCACTCGAAACGCCCTCTATGCCTCGACCCGGGCGCTGGTCGTGACCGAACCCTCCTTCTTCGCCGTGCAAGGGGCGGCGCAAGCCGTGGAAGCGGTGGCGGTTGCGCGCAACTCCGGTCGCCCGGAGTTGCGACTGGTCGGAATCCTTGCCACCAGGGTGCGCAAGCGGTTCGCGGAACATGAGTTTCGGATGGCTGAATTGCGGGAGGCCTTCGGCGCCTCGGTATTGCCCCCGATTCCCGACCGAACTGCCATTCAGCAGGCCCAGGGCACCTGCATGCCGGTGCAGCGCTGGCGAAGTACCAGCGCCCGGCAGGCCAGCGCAGCCTTCGACGCCTTGCTCGAGCTGGTGCTAGCTACGTCTACCGCCCCCGGAACCGAGGAGAAACTGTGACGGCCAATCCCAGCCCGAGGAGGGCCCTGCGTAAAGCGCCTGACGCCACCGTGCACCCTGCAGCACCGGTGGCCAGCGAAGGTGCCGGCGTCACCTCCGTGGTTGCACAGTCGGCGCCGCTGCCGCGCCGACCGGTGGCGGAACTCAGGCCGGTACTGGGTATCGGCGGGTCCACGTCCGACGTGCTCCGGAAGGCGCCGAAGCGGAAAGCTGGCGGGAAGAAGGCGGGGGCCCCGAAGGCAGGGGTGAAGAAGGGCCAGAGCAAGAAGGCTGATTCTGAGACAAAGGCCAAGAAAAGTCAGCGCAAGCGGCACGAACGTCGGGTCGATCTGCGAGTGAAGGTGCCCAAGGAGGTGCGGCAGGAACTGCGCCGGAATGCCAAGGCTCGCGGCACGAGTGTGGACGACGTGGTGACAGTCGTGTTGGAAGGCTGGATTGACGGCTGACGCGAGCGGCGCCGAAGTCGGCGGGAGTGACCCGGATCAGGTAGCGGCTCGCAGTGCCGCGTAGCGGCTGAGGGCCTCTTCGCGGGCTAACCGGTGATCGACCATCGGTCCTGGGTAGTCCGCTGGTGGGGTCGGAAGTCGCCATGGTTCATGCACCGCCGATCCGGTGATCTGCGACAACTCCGGCAGGTACCGACGGACATAGTCGCCTGCGGGGTCGAATTTCCGGCCCTGGGTAACGGGATTGAAGATTCGGAAGTATGGCGCCGCGTCGGTGCCGCAGCCAGCCACCCATTGCCAGCCCTGCGAGTTGTTCGCCAGGTCGCCGTCAGTCAGGCAGCGCATGAACCAGTCGGCGCCGCGCCACCAGGGAATGAGTAAGTCTTTGACCAGGAACGAAGCCACCACCATCCGGACCCGGTTGTGCATCCAACCCGTGTGCTGCAGCTGTCGCATCCCTGCGTCGACAAACGGATAGCCGGTTTCGCCGCGTGTCCATCTTTCGAAGTCGGCGTCGGCGGCGGAGCCCGACCGGTAGAGGATCGCGGAGTCGAACGCCGGATCCATCGACGTTGTCGCGGAGGCCGGGTTGCGCGCCAGTAGGTCCGCGTAGAAATCCCGGAACGCCAATTGCCGGCGGAATGACTGTGCCCCGGAGCTGTCGTCGAGGTCTGCCAGCAGGGTCCGCGGGTGGATTTCCCCCCAGCGCAGGTGGCTGCTGAGCATCGACGTGCCGGCCAGATCGGGCCGGTCCCGGGTGCTGTCATAGCTGGGAAGCGAGGTGGCTCGGAACTCCTGCCAACGGCAACGGGCGGCCGTCTCCCCCGCGTCCAGGGGAAGGTCCAACCCGGGCAGGGCCAGGCAGGGAAGGCCAGCAGCGTCACCGGTCGGCAAGGACCAGCTGGCTGCGCCCGAGGAGTCCGGGGTGCGCCAGCGGACCATCCCTGCGCTGTCGACCGGTGCCCGCCAGCCGTGTTCGGACCAACCGCGGAAGAACGGTGTGAAAACCTTGTAGCCGGTTCCATCTGCCTTGCGGACCCGACCGGGCGCAATGGCATAGGCCGAACCGGTCGGCACGAGGGCGCGCCCGTCCGCGGTCAATCGATCGGCGACCGCGGCGTCGCGGCGACTGCCATATGGTCCGTGGTCAGCCGCCATGTGCACTGCGGAAGCGCCGACCTGGGCCGCGATCGCCGGCACCACCTCGGCCGGCGCACCGCGCAGCACCAGCAGACGCCCGGCCATCGAGTCGTTCAGGGATCGCAGCGAGGCTGCCAGCCAGCTCAGCCGCGCCGCACCGGAGCGCGCCACCAGCGCCGGGTCGAGGACGAACAGGCCGAGCACTTCGCCGGACTCCGCCGCCCTGCCCAACGCCGGGTTGTCGTGTAGTCGGAGGTCGCGCCGGAACCACATCAGAGCGGTCATCGGCGGGTTCAGCCCGCCTTGACCATGATCAGTTCGGCGACCGAGGTCGGAAGCTCCAACCGGCCAGCAGGTCCCACCACCAGCACCCCGCGGGCGAGGCTGTCGGCGCGGACCGCCGAACCGGGCCGGATCCCCGCTGCGGCGAGGGCAGCGAGGGTTGCGGTCTGATGCTGCACATGTTCGCCGATCCGCAGCACCGTGAAGGTGCCGTTGCCGTTGCTGACCGCCTGCGAGAGCGGTTGCCAGCTGACCGGCTCGGCGCTGACCTCCCCAAGCTCGGACAGACCAGGAATGGGATTGCCGAACGGTGAGACCCGGGGGTGTCCGAGCAGGGTCAGCAGCCGCCGCTCCACCTGGTCACTCATCACGTGCTCCCACCGGCAGGCCTCCTCGTGCACGTCCTCCCACGGCAACCCGATCACCTCCACCAGCATGCACTCGGCCAATCGGTGCTTACGCATCACGCGGGTCGCCAGCGCCCAGCCGGTCTCAGTGAGTTGCAGGCTGCGGTCCGGCCGTACCGCGAGCAGACCGTCCCGTTCCATCCGGGCGACCGTCTGGGACACAGTGGGCCCGCTCTGTTGCAACCTCTCGGCGATCCGAGCACGCAGCGGCGGCACCTGCTCCTCCTCGAGTTCGAAGATTGTGCGCAGGTACATCTCGCCGGTGTCTATCAACTCGCTCATGATGGCGCCCAGTTTCCCACACCCGCGATCAGTTGCGGCTCGGGTCCGCATCGGACCGGCGGAAGACCGCGACCCCGTCAATTCGAGCCCTCGTTGGCTGCGCCCGCGAGCCGTCGGGTTCGATAGCACCATGGCAGCCGCAACGAACCCTGAAGCCGCGCGCGTGATCGCCCGCGGAGCCCTCGCCGGACGAACCGCGCTCATTACGGGAGGCGGCAGTGGCATCGGTCGCGCCACCGCTTGTCAATTGGCGGCGGCAGGAGCAGCAGTTGCGGTGGTTGGGCGCCGCCCGGAGCCGTTGGCTGAGACCGTCCGATTGGCCCGAGCGGAGCAAGACGGCCACAGTTCCGAGAGCCGACCGGAGGTGCTCGCGCTGCAATGCGACATCCGTGAACCAGAGCAGGTGGACCTGATGCTGGATCAGGCCCTCGAGGCGATGGGAAGGGTCGACATCCTGGTGAACAATGCCGGCGGTCAGTTTGTCAGTCCGGCTGAGGCGATCACCGCGAAGGGGTTTCGAGCGGTCACTCGGTTGAACCTGGACGCGACGTGGTACCTGACCACCCAGGTCGCAGTCAGATCGATGATTCCGGCGGGTTACGGCAAGGTCGTCAGCATCACGATGACACCACGTCGGGGAATGCCGGGGATGGCCCATTCGTCGGCTGCCCGCGCCGGCGTCGAATCCTTGATGCGCACCCTTGCCGTGGAGTGGGGACGGTTCGGTATCCGGTTGGTCGCAGTCGCGCCCGGTATCGTCCACACAGAGTCCTGGGAGCGCTACGGGTTGGAACCTGCCGCGGTCTCAACGGTGGTGCCGCTTGCACGGCTGCAGGCGGCCGACGAGGTCGCCGCCCTGATCACGTTTCTGGCGAGCGCTGGCGGCGACTACATCTCGGGTGCCACACTGGTCGCCGATGGGGGCCTCGACGTCAGCGGTCCGGGGTCGGCCTTCGGGAAGTCGTAGCCGCGGCTGACATGACGAGTAGGGGATCAATAGTGGTGGACTCCTTACCCGCCGAGCTGCAGGGCGAGATCAGTCGCGCTGTGGCCACACCGGCCGACGCGATCGTGTTGTGCCTCGCTGACGGCAGTCACTCCATCGTCCACATGAATGACGGTGCCGCCGACGCGTTGTCGGCGATG
>JAUPKM010000388.1 GCA_030837445.1 Actinomycetota bacterium | reverse complement strand
GATCTCCGCACCCGCACCCGCACCCGCACCCGCACCCGCACCCGCGGGACAGTGACGGGGACATGACACCGGTGCGTGATCGACGATTTGGGTGACAGATGCAGCAAATGATCATCACATCTGAGGCCTGCCGGTAACTGTGTGATTGGGGTGGTTGGGCAGCGGGGACTGACTTCTGGCGGTGGCCCGCGGGAGCATGGAGGGGATCGAGTGTGCCGGGTCGGTGAGCCTTTCCGGGTGACGGTTTGTGGCTTCGAGTGACTACATGGCTTTACTGGGCGGTTTGCGACCCGGAATGAGGTGATCATCAACACACCGCATCCCTTGATCACTTGCCGGGGGGATCTCGCCGGCGCCATCGCCGGGTAGCCGACCCACCCCTCAGGTAGTCGACCCGTCCTCTCGGCGGCGGGGGATCAGCGTGTGCAACTGCTGTCGCGATCGCGACGGTGATTGCACACGCTAATCCACCACTGTCCGCGAAACGGGTCCACGACCCGGTACCCGGCTGTCGATCACCCGGCACCGCGATCAGGAGGATCATCCGCCCCTGGTTGCGGGTCTCGCATCACCGCAGGCCACCGATCCGCCCGGACCACGTCGGGCAGCACCGGCCCGATTCACAGTTTGCGATCACCGTCCGCTGCGGACCATCACCCGGAAAGGCTCGGTCGAAGGTCGCGGGTGCTCCTGCTACCTTCTGGTTCTTCCGTCACCTGATCTCTTCGGGGGTGTGGACCACCGCCCAGCATGTCCCAAGGGTCAGCCGGAAGCGACGGCAACGCTTCACGACAATCCCCCGTGATTCACGAATGAGTCATCCGTAACGGGATAACAACCCAGCCTCCCAAACGACCCCATAACGGCGCATATCACCCGAAGGGGCGCTTGACGTGCTTGACGCGAAAGATCACACAGTTACCGGCAGACCTCATCTGTCACCCAAATCGTCGATCATCCCGAGGCCGCCCGGAGCGGGGCAGACCTCACTGGGCCCGAGCCTCGGTGAGGATCGCGTGGACGGCGGCTGGCCGGTGCCACGTTCGGTGATCCCGATCATGTTGGGTGACGATGTCGAGCTGGGGCTCTCAGCAGGCGAGCGTACTTGAATTTCACATAAGACGAAGGGATCTTCGGTTTGTATGAAGGCTGGTGTGCCGGTGCTCGCTCCGTTGCTGCGATCGGATGCACAGGGGGAACTGCTCGCGCTGTTGTTCCTGCATACGGAGCAGGAGTACAGCCTGTCGGAGGCGTCGCGCCGGATCGGGGTGGGCCTGACGACGGTGCACGCCGAGGTGGGTCGTCTCGCAGTGGGTGGGCTGGTTGAGCAGCGGCGGGTGGGTCAGGCCCGGCTGGTGCGGGCGAATGTCGATCATGTGCTGGCATGTCCGCTGACGGAGATCCTTGAGCTCACCTGCGGTCCGGCTGCGGTATTGCCGGACGTTTTGTCGGGGATTGGTGGGATCCGGGAGGTTTACGTCTACGGGTCATGGGCCGCGCGTCGGCTCGGCGAGGCCGGGGCTGCTCCGCGGGACGTCGATGTTGTCGTGGTCGGGACGACGTCCCGGGATCTCTTGCTGGATGCCGGGGAGCGGGCGGCCAGGAGATTGCACCGTGAGGTGAACATCGTGAGAGTGACGCCCGGAGTGTGGGACGCTGGGCAAGATCCGTTCGTGACGACACTCACCGCGCGTCCGCTCGTTCCGATCCGGTTGGTCGGCTCACCCGGGTGACCCCGAATCGCGACTTGGCCGAGATCCTCCTGGCCCAGACCCGCGCGCACCTCACCTCCGGGGGATCTGTGGAAGCCATGCCGGCCGCCGTCGGCATGGTCGACGCAGCCGCCAAACTGCTCGACCAGATGCCTGCCTACTGATGTCTGGGTGATTCTCGCCCGTCGATGCGAAGAGGTCAGCTGGTGATGCGGCGGTCGACCGCGACGAGCTGTCCGTGGGCATCGCGTGCGAGGAAGCGGGCGAGCTCATGTTCCTTCGAGTGCCTCGAGCCGTTTCTCGTGCCTAACGACCAGCTTCACTGACGTCCAGCCGGATTTGAAACCGTCGCCGGATCCGGACCCGTCGGATTGTCGGGTGCGGTGAACGGTTCTCGGGCATGCGAACCGTTCGTGGTGGCCTGGCTCGCTCTGTCGATCACCCTGAGGTCGCCCGCGGTCGCCGTGTGCCTGGCAGAAGCCGCAGATCTGTTTCGCCAGGATGACCGCGATCCGGTTGCCGCATTGATCATGCGTCGTGTGCGGGCCTGGGAAGTGCCCCCGGCGGGGGACGCCACAGATCCGTACCGGCTGCCGTCCGGAACGGTGCAGGTCAGGGCGGTCTTCGTGCTGCCATGACCACGCTTGCATATGTATCTGCAGGTATGTGCCATTCGATGCATGGCGGGCTTGTACGAGGGTCGAGCTGGAGCCGGAGGTCCGGCTGTGGCTGGAGGGCCTCGACGACCGGGACCTCGGCCGGGTGGGCTTCCTCGTCGGCCTGCTCGCCGAACAGTCCGAACTGCTCGGCGAGCCGTACTTACGGCACCTGGGCGGCAAGGTCCGTGAGCTACGGTTCCGGTTTCTGCGTCAACAGACGAGGGTGACGTACTGGCTGGCACCGAACCGGCGGATCGTGCTGCTGACCGTATTCCACAAGACCCGCAGCGCCGAGGTCGAGCGTGCTCAGCAAGCCCAGAAGTCGTGCGAAGCGCGGCACGGCGTCGCACACGACATCTACGAGAGGGAGGGGCACCGAGATGAGTGACGAGCACGTCGCGTACGAGGAGATCGCTGCCGCCCGGCGCGGGACCGTGGGCTATCGCGAGGGGTACGACGAGGCGCGCCGCGCGTTTCTGATCGGGCAGGCGGTACGGGAGCGGCGTCTGGCGCTGGGGCTGTCGCAGGCCGAGGTGGCGGCCCGGGCGGGGATGTCCCAGCCGGCCCTGTCCCGGATGGAGGCGGGCGGCACCGTGCCGACGATCCCGGTCCTGGAACGGATCGCCCTGGCCCTGGAGACGGAGTTGATCGTCACGTTCGGGTCGCACGCAGCCTGACCGGCAGCCCGCCTTCCGAGGGGAGCACCGCGAGCGCTGCAAGAGCGGCCACGACCTTACCCAGACGAGTCACGACACAGCCGACGAGCATGCCCGCCGTCTCGCCGCCGTTCAGCGGTTGTGATCGATATGTTCGCCAGCGACACCACACCTGAGTAGGCGATCGTCACGGTGTCATTGAGGGACGCCCCAACCGTGCAGCCATTCGGTGGCGCGGTCTGCGGCCGGTCGGTGCCGTGGTTCGACGGTGTGGAGTCTGACCCGGATGGTTTCGGGATCGACGAGGTGGGTGCGCAGGAGGGCGGCGACGAAGGCGCGATCCTTCTCCCGGTGCGCGCACAGTTTCGCCACGCACAGGTCTTCCTTGTCCAGGCACCAGCCGGTGAACTCCGGCGTACCGGACGGCGCTGCCGTGTTGGCGTTCTGCACCTTGACCAAGCGGGTTCGCCAGCCGTCGGGGAGCGCTGAGGTCTCCAGGTCGACGCCGTCGATGCTGAAGCCGTGCAGCTGCTCGAATGGCGACATTTCGCCGGCGACGCCTTCGATGAGGTCGGCCAGGCGGGCGGTCTCCTGGTTGTCGTCCGCGATCGGCAGGATGTCAACCTCGATCGACATGGTGGCATCTGTGGGTAGCTCGTCCTCGCGGAACGTGCCCAGGATCGATTGGGATCCCACCACGATCACTTCCGAGGTGCCGATGATCTGGCATGCCGTGCGGATGGCGTGTTCGAGCTGGTCGCGGCGCATCAGGTCGCCGCCAGGATGCGCAGGCGTTCCTCCGTCGTCAGGATCCCGCTCATCGGGGTCACTTCGCGCATCTCGATCGATCCACGGTCGAGGCCGGTGAGCACGCGGTGCAGGGCTGGTACGTCGTGGTCGGTCACGAGGGTGGTCCAGCGGTCGAGGTTGCGTTGGTGAGGTTGACCGGTGACCCGCTCCCGCAGGTGCTTGAGGTTGCTTTCGATGGTGGGGAGCCAGTCCTGCAAGGTGATCCGGTTCAGGTGAGACGACAGGTGGCGGTGCAGGCGCCAGGACCGGCGTTCCGACCGGGTCAGCGAGGGTTCGACGGGGCGGCGGATCACTTCGAGCTGGTAGCCCATGCAGGCGAGGAGCCGGTCGAGCTGGTCGTCGCTCAGGTCGACCTTGCCGGAGAGGAACTGGCTGATGCTGGGTTGGTGCACCCCGCTGGTCCTGGACAGTTCGGACTGGGTGGTGCCCGTCGTCAGCATCACCTCACGCAGCAGCTCCGAGCGTGGGGACATGATGCAATCATAGCACTGCATGCTATAGATCAATATCGTCTTCCGGCTCGGTCGGTCGCGTGCCGGGCACCAAGACGCAGGTGCCGAGCAGGGCGGTGGACATCGTTCCTGGTCAGTCCTTGCCTCCGCGTGGACTTCATGGTCGGCTCGCTGGCCGAGCAGCCGGAGTTGCTGGGTGAGCCGTACGCGCGGCATCTGGGTGGCAAGGTGCGTGACCACGAGACGCGAAGGGCGCACCGCAGCATCGAGATCGAGGCGGGGAACACTGAACCGATAAACGAATTGGTCAGGCGTCGAACGCGGACCTGGGAAGTGCCCCCGGCGGGGGACGTCACAGATCCGTCCCGGGCCTGGACCGGAACGGTGCAGGTGGCGGCCGCATTCGGGCTGCCGTGACGGTGGTGCGCCGGTCAGGACCACACGTTGGCGACGGGGACGGCGGCGATCCGGTCGGTGAGGCGGATGACGCGGGGGCCGGTGCGGGCGCCGGACGCGAGATCGTCGACCACCTCACCGCCCTGGACACCGACGGCAAGCCCCGCTCCGACGCCCGCGTCGAGTCCGGTGTGACCGGCCGCCGGATTGCAGCAATTTCAGCGGACGAGGCTGTGGGGAAGGCTGCACCGTCCGGGCCCTTTCCCAGGTGGGACCTGTTCAGGAGGGGTTTCAGCAGCTGATCGGGAGCCCGGCACCGGAACCGGAACGCCTTGACGCTCTCTGGGGGGAACGGGATGCTCGCCGCGAGAGAGCGCTCTCACGACCTTGTTGCCCCGACACCTCATTCCGTGCAAAGGAGAAACCATGCGATCACCGACGACGTTTGGCCGCGGCAGCCGCCGTCACTGGCTCTCGGTCCCGTTCGCCGCCGCCGGCCTGACGGCCGTGCTGGCGCTGGCCCCATCCGCCCAGGCCGCCATCGGTGGCAGTTTCTCCGACGGCCTCGACTCCCTGAACAGCAGTCGCTGGTACAAGGCTGACGGCTACAGCAACGGCGGGGTCTTCAACTCCGGCTGGCGGGGCGACCATGTGACCTTCGGCGGCGGCGCCATGACCCTCACCCTCGACACGGCCTCCTGTCCCAGCGGATGCTCGGGCAAGCCCTATGCCTCCGGCGAGTTCCGGACCACGGACATGTACTCGTACGGGCGCTTCGAGACGAGCATGATGGCGGCCAAGGGATCCGGCATCGTGTCATCGTTCTTCACCTACACCGGGTCGAGCGACAACCAGCCTTGGGACGAGATCGACGTGGAGATCCTCGGCAAGAACACCACCCAGGCGCAGCTCAACTACTTCACGAACGGCACCGGTGGCCACGAGACGCTGATCAATCTCGGCTTCGACGCCGCTTCCGGGTACCACCGCTACGGTTTCGAATGGGCGCAGAACGGCACCATCACCTGGTTCGTGGACGGCAGGCGGGTCCACCAGGAGAACGGTTCCCGGGGAGCGCTCCCCACACACCCTCAGCGCATCATGACCAATCTCTGGCCCGGCACGGGAGTTGACAGTTGGCTCGGGCCGTTCAGCTACTCCCGCCCGCTCACGGCCCGCTACGACTCGATCTCCTACACCAAGTTCTGATACCGAGCCCAGTGAGCGGAATCCCCCAGGCCGGGGACGGCGAGCACAGCGCCGTCCCCGGCCGCCAGCTCGACAACAGTGAGCGCCACGTCGTAGCGCTGCGTCATCGGTGCACGGTGCGCCAGGGGCCAGGGGCCAGGGGCCAGGGGCCAGGCGACCCAGGCCGCGTGGCGCAGATCCCCAGTACCCGGCGGCAGAATCACGGTGAGGAAGGACGAGACCATGAACCACACTCGACATGATGAGGCATCGACTTCCCGTCGGCGATCCCTTCGTCTCGTCCTCTCCGGCATCCTGGCCGCAGTGACGTTGGTGCCGGTTGCCGCCGTCAGCGCCGCGTCACCGGCCGGTGCGGCCACCAATCAGTTCAAGGGCATGAACTGGGCCCGCTTGGGCGACAACTTCACCACCGGCACCCATGTCCTCGAGGGGCTGAGCAGCTCCGACAGCTACAGCACCGTCGAAGCCAAGGCCGACGCGATCTACGCCGGCATGGCATCCATGGGGGTCGACACCGTCCGGTTGCCGATCAACACCCAGGACGTCGGCACCAGTTGGTGGAACGCCTACCGCGGCACGATCGACGCCGCAACCGGCCGCGGCTTCAAGGTCATCCTCACCTACTGGGAGGACGGGGCGTCCTCCGGCGGCAAGGTCACGAATACGAGCGCCTTCAACACGATGTGGAACACGGTGGTCTCCGTATACGGCTCCAACAACCAGGTCTACTTCGAGCCGATGAACGAACCTCACGGCTACAGCTCGGCGGACTGGCGGAATTTCGCCGCCTCGTGGATCAGCTCCCATTCGTCGGTCCCCAAGGATCGGATCCTCGTCGGCGGTACCGGTTTCAGCCAGGACCTGCGGGACCTCTGCTCCGACAGCCGTTTTAGCGGCACCCTGTTCTCCTACCACTACTACGCGTTCTTCTACGGCACAAAGACCTACAACCAGTGGCTGAGCGACTTCGACACCCGTCTTGGCGGCTGCGCCTCGCGGGCGGTCATGACCGAATACGGTGCCGAGATGGACAGCGGTCTCAACTATAACGACACAAACGCCACCGACAATTTCGTCCGGTACCTTCGCGCCGTTACCGAACGCCAGCGTGCCCTCGGCATGGGCGGGGTCTACTGGCCGGCCATCGGCGGCAAGATCACGGCCGGGAAGAGCTGGGACCATTACTCCATGTACTCCCGGTCAGGCAGCGGCACCAGCCAGACCCTGACCGTCCGTAACAGCAGTGGTGCCGGACGGGTCAGGTACGGCTGGGGCCTCTGAGAGCTTGCCCCTGAGCAACTGTGGGTCCGCCAGCTGGCTTTCTTGCGGGTGGTGCCCCTGATCCAGCACCTTACGAACGGGCAATTCGGAGCAATCGTTACCAATCTGGCCGAACTCGCGGGCTCGCTCGTCCCTATGCCTCAAGCTACGCGACGGTGCCCCTGTGGATGTGGTGAGCCCGTGGCTGCACATCGGAAGTTCGTCGACCAAGATCACTACGACAGATGGCGCAGGACCGCGTCTTGATGGGCTGGAGTAACCGCCTTGGCCGGGGCTGACCTCGGGCTGACCTTGACAACTCGATGGAGCACAACCGCTCGCGGACCGTATGCTCACCGCTGTGGACTCCCTGTTCGACTTGGCATTCGCGCGGCTCGACCATGTACAGGCCAAGCGGAGCGAGTTCGCCGCAGCTTGGGCGCAATACATCGACACCCATCCGTGGGAGGCCGCGCTCAACGAGGTTGCCGATCGGACATTTGAGATGGTTGTTCGGATCTGCGATCCGGCGCCTCCTGCGCTGTCGCTTGCCTTCAGTGACTGGCTGGCTTCCTTGCGTGCTTCCTTGGATAATGGGGGCGGTTTCAAGCGATCAGGTCCACGGGGTCCCCTTCAAGGATTCCCATCAGTACTTCCCGTGGGGTCTTCCATCCGAGGGTCTTGCGTGGCCTGTCGTTCAACTCGTTCTCCACAATAGCGAGGTTGGCGTCACTATGCAAGCCAAGCTCGGTGCCTTTCGGGAAATACTGTCGAAGTAGTCCATTGGTGTTCTCGTTCGTGCCTCGTTGCCAAGGAGAGTGAGGGTCACAGAAATAGACGGGTATTCCCGTCTTCACGGTGAACTCCTTATGCCTGGCGAGTTCCTTTCCTTGATCCCAGGTGATACTGTTCTTGATACACTCCGGGAGGGTCTCCATTTTACGGGCAAGCAGGGACGCGACGCGTTCGGCGTTCCGGTCATACGGGATACGCACGAGCATGGTGAAGCGGCTGGTTCGCTCCACGAGGGTGGCGATCTGGGACTTGCCACCCTTGCCGATGATCAGATCCCCCTCCCAGAAGCCAGGCACCGCGCGGTCCTCGGCCTCCTTCGGGCGCTCGCTGATGTTGACCATGTCCCGGATCTTCCCCCTGGCCACAGTCGCGCGGGAGTGGCTGACCCGCCTCGTACGCCCGGACCGCAAGGCGATCTTCAGCTGGGTCCGCAGCTCCCCGCGCGCCTGCAGGTACAGGCACTCATAGATCGTCTCGTGGGACACGCGCATCCCTTCATCGTCGGGATGATCCTCCTTCAGACGACCGGCGATCTGCTCGGGAGACCACTTCTTCGCCAAGCCATCGTTCACCGCATCATGCAGACGAGGTGAGGCTTCCAGTCTCCGCTCCTTAGGTCGCGCCCGCATCGCCTCGGCCCGTTCCTGAGCAGCGACCGCCCGATACCCGTCCCGACCACCATTCCTCGCGATCTCCCTGGCAATCCCGGAGTAGTCACGCCCCAGAAGCCGACCCAGATACCTCACGGATACCTGTCGGTCCCGGGACAACTCCCGGGAAATGATCTCTCTTTCCTCTGGACGAAGGCCGCTTCCTGTCTGCAATTCACTTCCCGATCACTGGTCCACTTAAGGTAGAATCTCGCATGATTCTACCGGGTGTGGACCGGACCGTTTGAGGCCGCCGGCGATAGTCGACCCGCAATGCTTGAACGGGATCCGTCACGCCTTTTCGAATCAAAAAACAATTGAACCGAAGCTTCGCCACTACAACCCTCCGAGGCTTGGCCAGAAAGACCTACACACAGCACCAGATCATTATCGGCTGATCGAGTCAATGGGTCGATCGAGGGATTTCATAACGAGATCAGATGTCATATAGTTAGTCAGTTATGGTCCTACGCACACAATGAGTACAGTAAATGGGCCCACGTCATCTACACCGACATCACCAACGGCAGATGCAACTGTCACGCAATCGGTGATCATCGTCATGGAGAAGTATCTCGGCGCCGCAACAGTCGCAGCCTCCGCATAGGAAGAAGACTGCAGATTCGCAACATTTCGGTGCATTCTATGAGAGAACAATAATCGACCACAGGAATTCGCGACATGATAGTTTCAGTCATGCATATCTTATACGAAACGACAGGTTCACTCTGCGGCGGAGATATGAAGAGCG
>JAUPKM010000387.1 GCA_030837445.1 Actinomycetota bacterium | reverse complement strand
GCGCGGACACAACTTCGCCATCGTCGACGAGGTCGACTCGATCCTGGTCGACGAGGCACGAACCCCGCTGATCATCTCCGGGCCCGCCGACCACGAGCCGAAGTGGTACGCCGACTTCGCCCGGCTGGTCGACCGGCTGGAGATTGATCGCGACTACGAAGTGGACGAGAAGAAGCGCACCGTCGGGATCCTGGAGGAGGGGGTCGAGCGCGCCGAGGATTGGTTGGGGATCGACAACCTGTACCAGGCTGAGAACACGCCCTTGGTCGGCTTTCTCAACAACGCGATCAAGGCCAAGGAACTGTTCAAACTCGATCGCGACTATGTCGTCCTCGAAGGCGAAGTGGTGATCGTCGACGAGCACACCGGTCGCATTCTCCCCGGCCGCCGCTACAACGAGGGACTCCACCAGGCGATCGAGGCCAAGGAGCGGGTGGAGATCAAGGCGGAGAATCAGACGCTGGCCACCATCACACTGCAGAACTACTTCCGGATGTACGACAAGCTCGCCGGCATGACCGGCACCGCCATGACCGAGGCGGCGGAGTTCAACCAGACCTACAACCTCGGTGTGGTGCCGATTCCGACCAACAAGGTCAACCAGCGCAAGGACCAGTCCGATCTGGTGTACCGCACCGAAGATGCGAAATTCGCCGCTGTCGTTGATGACATCGTCGAGAAGAACGAGCATGGCCAGCCGGTACTGGTCGGTACGGTCAGCGTCGAGAAGAGCGAGCGGCTATCCCAGGAACTGCGCCGGGCCGGAATCCCACACAAGGTGCTGAACGCCAAATTCCACGAACAGGAAGCCGTGATCGTGGCCGAGGCCGGTCGTACCGGAGCGGTCACAGTGGCCACCAACATGGCTGGCCGCGGTACCGACATCATGCTCGGCGGCAACCCGGAACACCTCGCGGCTCGGGCACTGGAATCCTCCGGCCTGTCCCCGGTGGACGACCCGGAAGCCTACGAGGAACGCTGGCCAGCGGCGCTCGAGGCGGCCGCCGAGTCGGTAGCCGCCGAGCACGAGGACGTCACCGCGGCGGGTGGCCTCTACGTGCTGGGTACCGAACGACATGAGTCGCGCCGGATCGACAACCAGCTTCGGGGTCGGTCCGCGCGGCAGGGTGATCCGGGTGAGACCCGGTTCTACCTCTCGCTGGAGGACGAACTGATGCGTCGCTTCAACGCGGGGATGGTCGACGCCTTCCTGACCCGGTTCAATGTTCCCGATGACGTTCCGATCGAGGCGAAGATGGTGACGCGGGCGATCGCCAGCGCACAGTCGCAGGTGGAGGGTCAGAACCTCGAGATCCGCAAGAACGTGCTCAAGTACGACGAGGTGATGGACCGCCAGCGCAAGGTCATCTACGCCGAGCGACAGGCCGTGCTCAATGGCGAGGACCTCTCCTCCCAGGTGCGTCGGTTCATCGACGATGCCGTGGCCATCCAGGTGCGGGCGGTGACCTCGGAGGGTTACCCGGAGGAGTGGGATCTCGACGGTTTGATGGAGTCGCTCGGTCAGTTCTATCCGGTCGGGGTCACACTCGAGGATCTGCAGGCGAGATCTGGCGGTGGACGGCATGGGCTCAGCCAGGAGTTCCTGATCACCGAATTGCAAGAGGATGCGCAGGAGGCCTACGACCGGCGTGAAGCAGAGCTCGGTGATGAGGTCATCCGCGAACTCGAGCGCCGAGTCATCATGTCTGTGCTCGATCGCCGTTGGCGGGAGCACCTCTACGAGATGGACTATCTCAAGGAGGGCATCGGCCTGCGTGCGATGGCGCAGAAGGATCCGCTGGTGGAGTACCAACGGGAGGGCTATGACCTCTTCCAGGCGATGATGGCCCAGATCGGGGAGGAGTCGGTCGGCTACCTGTTCTCGGTCGAACCGGAAGTGGTGGCTCCGCCCGCCGAGATCGCCAACGCCGAGGATCTGGGTATCACCGGAATCGCCTCGCCCGAGATTGCCGCAGCCCTGGCCGAGGTCACCGGTCAGTCGCCCAGCGGCGCGTTGGACCTCGACTCGATGGACGACCTTCGGCTGGAGGGTGCCGAGGTGGACGTTCCTGCGGCTGAACCGGTCAGCCCGCAGGTGGTGCTACCAGAAGTCTTCGATGAGCCGCATCGGGGCGGTCAACTGCAGTACACGGCCCCGACGGCCGAGGGCGGCGTTGAATTGCACAGCGAGACCGTTGCCAATGTGGATGACCCACTGGAAACGGACGACCCGTACGCCGGGACGGCTCGCAATGCCCTCTGCCCATGCGGCTCAGGCAAGAAGTACAAGCGCTGCCACGGGGGCGCCGGCCGCGGCCGCTGACGGCTGGCTCCGACCGCCGTCGGCCGGAGCCGTCAGCGGCCTAGCCTGCGCTGACCGCGGTACACCGCCAGCGACCGTCAAGACCCTCCAGTCGCAGCGCGAGTGCGCGGCCGCGCCGCTGATTGCGCACCACGGCGCTGGCCTCGACCACCCCGGCCGCGGGCTGGGTGACCCGGACCGTCAGCACCCGGTGACGATGCCAGGCCAACCGGGCGGAGCTGGGTGTCTCGGCGGCCAGCGAGGAGAGGTGGGCGAGTTGCGCGTAGACGGCCGTGGAGGTGCAGCCCATCAACTGGCTCACCGGCCGCTGACCCGCCATCACGTCGATGATCGCCTGTGCCAGTCGCGGAACGACCACGAGGGGATCGGGAAGCTCCTCGGTCGGTGTCGGTTGCCGGGCAAACACGTCGTCCGGGGTTTCCAGCGCCGCTAGCCCCCCTGCTCGCGGTCCGGTGTCCACGGCCAGTGCAGTCGACATATTGCCCCCGTTCAGTTGTGCTCAGCAGTGGCAGGACCCGTGCCCGGAGTTCCAGCGCCGAGGTGGTGTACCGCTATCTAGCCTCAGATTTCGTTGCCCAGCAAGGAGGCCTCAATGGGATTGTGGACAAGGTTCTGTAAGTTGGGACGCCCGTGGTACACCCCCACCGGTATGGGTAACCGGAGCCGTCCCCCACACGGGTGAACGACCTCGCGTCTTGGCACACTGGCGCCATGAGCCCCGCCGGTACGACAGCCACGGCCGCCCAGACCCCGCTCGCGCTGATCGTCGACTGGGGTGGCGTGCTGACCAATGACCTCGCGTCCGTGATGACCTCCTGGACCTCGGGGGAGGACTTCGAAGCGAAGCACTTCGCCGAGGTGATGACGGCCTGGTTCGGGCGGGACGCCGGTCTGGAGGCGGCCGTCAACCCGATCCTCGCGCTCGAGCGGGGGGAACTGGCCATCCCCGATTTCGAATTGGTGTTGGCCGAGGCGCTCACCGAGGTCAGCAGCACGCCGGTGCCGCCGGCCGGACTGTTGGACAGACTCTTCGGTCACTTCCAGCACGCGCACGACATGACCGGCCTGGTGCACCGAGCCCGCGACTCCGGCCTGAAGACGGCGCTGCTCAGCAACTCCTGGGGCGACCACTATCCGGACCACCTGTTCGACGGCATGTTCGACGCCGTTGTCATCTCCGGCCGGGTGGGAATGCGCAAGCCGGAACCAGAGATCTTCCACTACACCTGTTCGCTGTTGGGGTTGGCGCCACGGCAGTGCGTCTTCGTGGATGATCTGAAGCACAATATTGAGGCGGCGGATCGGTTGGGGTTCAGCACCGTCCATCATCTGAGCTATGGCGTCACCGCATCCGAGTTGAGTGAGATCTTCGGCCGTGATCTGAACCGATGAGCTGTCCCGTAGCCACCGTGGCCAGTCGGGCATGGCTTCCGTGCCAAGATGTCCTTGCCTACGAAGGGATTGCCATGATCGATCGCCTCAACCCGGTGGACGCATCCTTCTTCTATCTGGAGGACGCCACCACTCCGATGCACATGGGCGGCGTGGCGATCTTCAAGGAGACTGCGGCCGGGTTCGACTACGACCGGTTGGTGGCCCTGATCAAGGAGCGGATCGCACTCGCGCCGCGGTACCGGCAGCGGGTGAAGTCGGTGCCCGGCAATATCGGCAACCCGGTCTGGGTGGACGACACCCGATTCGATGCCACCTATCACGTTCGGCGCTCCGCGTTGCCGCGGCCGGGTACCGACGACCAGTTGCGGGAGTTGGTCGCCAGGATCATGGCGCGACCGTTGGACCGGAACCGGCCGCTCTGGGAGATGTACCTCGTCGAAGGCCTGCGGGGTGGTCGCTTCGCGATTCTGACCAAATCCCACCATGCGATCGTCGACGGGATCATGAGCGTCGATATCGGCCAAGTGATCCTCGATGATGCTCCGGTCGGCGACCTCGAGGGGACCGAACTGTGGCGGCCCAACCGGGAACCCTCCAAGGCCTCGCTGTTGGTAAGCGCGGCCGGTGACCAGTTGCGCAGCCCCGCGGTGGCGTTGACGTCGGTACGAAAGGGGCTCACAGATGTCACCTCCGCGGTGACCG
>JAUPKM010000054.1 GCA_030837445.1 Actinomycetota bacterium | reverse complement strand
GCGCCATCTCCAAACACCGCGCCAAAGGCGACATCGACCGCAACAGCTACAAGATCACCATCGACGTGACCATCAACGGCCAGTTGACAACCGGCCCATAAACCTAACTGAGCGGCATTGCGACTAGCCCC
Source organism: Actinomycetota bacterium (assembly GCA_030837445.1). Taxonomy (GTDB): domain Bacteria; phylum Actinomycetota; class Actinomycetes; order S36-B12; family UBA10799; genus JACJWR01. Next base: position 7,450 of record JAUPKM010000054.1, on the reverse strand, counting down.
CAACAGGCGGTGGGTCAGCTGGGGTCACGGAGATCGGCAGCCAATGGATACCCGGCCCCTCACCAGGGCAACCGACGCCCCCGACGGTGAGGGTCCGCTCACCGGAGAAACTACCGTCGGGGTTCGGGATCAGATAGTCCGAGCGCACCGCCGGCACGGCGCTGCCGGGATTCATCCGGTCGCACAGATAGGGATAGTCGCCGCTGGTCTCCCACCGGTTGTTGTTCCAGCGGTACTCGAAAGCCGTGGGAGCGCCGGGATTCCGGCCGAGGTCGTCTGAGTTGTCCATGCTCACCACACATCCATCAGCATCACAACGCGCGGTGTATTCCACCAGGAACGTCTTGGCCGGCATCGGCGTCGGCACCCCGTTGAACGTCTGCTTGGCGAAGTCGACGAACACGTTGTAGTAGCCATAGAGCAGCGGCGGGGTTCCGCGTTCCGCGTGTGCGGACGGCGGAACGACAAGCACCGCACATCCCGTCAGCAAAGAAAACCCCAGTGCCATGGCGCGATTGGTCGACATTTGGCCAGTTAACACGCCGCGCCCGCTCACTGAGCGGTTGGCCGGCACCGGGCGTCAAACTGATGTCCAATTCGGTCGGTTCAACCCGGTAACCCATCGAACGCAGATCCGCTGCGATCGCATCGGCGTCGCCCGGCATGTCACCGGCGGTGAAGGCCTCGTCGTCCGGTGGCTCCTCCCCGATGAGGAACCGTTCTTGGAGATTGCTCTCCCACTCACCCGGCGGAAGGTTGGCCCGAAACTCGCCCCAGGTCTTGGAGCGTCGCAGGGCCTCCCGAATCTGAGCCACCCGCTCGGCGTCCTCCCGTCGGGCGAACAGCACACCCTCGTAACCGTCACCGCCCACGCGGAACACGATGTCCACCCGTCACCGCCCACGCGGAACACGATGTCCACCCGGTTACCCCCTTTCGCGACCAGCCCGCGGGTTCGATTCCCGTCATCGGCTGGACGATTCCAGCGTGACGGCTCAACTTTGGTTCAGCGGGCTTCCGCAGGAGTCTCCACACAAAGGCGCTCGCTGGCGTTGCCTGCTGCTATCGGAAAAGGAAACATAACGATCGCCCGTTATGACAGCATCGCCTCACCGAAATCTTCGGCAGGGGCGAGGATTCTCGCGTGAGTGGGCGTTCCCCCTGAACACAACCGGGAGGCGCCGTGATGTCCTCGCACGCCCAGCGATTCGACTGCCGTCCGTCGAAGTATGTCGGCAGGGTCGGCGGACTCGCCGTGGCGCTCGGCGTCGGCGGAGCGGTCCTGGGATTCGCCGGAGTGGCTATGGCCGACCCCGGTCCATCCGAGGGCGGCGCACGGTCCGCCAGCGAGGAATCCAGCACCGGCGACACCGGACGAGCGAGGGCGGCACGGGCCGCCGATCGCCGCACCGCCGCGGCGGGTCAAACCAGCGCGCCTGCGACGGCCGCGGACACCGAGGGCTCCAACGACCGGGTGGTCGCGCCCGGACAACGCCCACTCGGCCCACGCGCATCCGAGGACCGGTCCTCCACGTCCGCCGTGTTCACACCGCCCTCGCTCGGTGGCTCGACGTCCGTAGAGATCGGTGTCGGCAATCGCGTGCTGCCTGCTCTGCCCCGCGTCCCAGTGGATGTCGGTCCGGACATCGCCGACGGCCTCGTGTCCCAAGCCCCCGCAGCACAACCGATCGCGGTCGCGGTCACCCCGGAGGTGTCCCCCTCGGCGGCGACAGCGCCCGCAGCGACCGCTCCAGCGCCCGGCACCGTGTTGGCGGCCGATCCTCTTACGCTGTTCGGCGGGACCGACCGCGGCTTACCCCTGCTTGCCCCGCTGGCCTGGGCGACGCTGGCCGCGGCTCGTCGGGGAGACCCCGCGGCGGCGCCAGCCGAGGCGTTACCGGCGGACACCGTGGGAACCGAAGATCTTGACGCGGGACTGGGCGCACAAATCAATACGACCGGGCTGTCCTCGACATCAGGCGCTGTCGGCACCCTCCTCACGATCACCGGCACCAATCTCGGCACCACCTCGGCGGTCAAGTTCGGCTGCAGCGCGAGCGATTGCGACTGGGGTATCGCCGGAGAAATCGTGGGTACACCGTCGAAGACATCCGTGCAGGTGACGGTTCCGCAGGGCGCTCCCACCGGCAACGTTCAAGTAATAGCGACTTACTTAGGCGCTCCTTCCAACGCGATCAGCAAGCAGGTGTTCACCGTTACCGGTGTCCTTCCGACAATCACCGACTTCACTCCGACTACCGGAGGCCTAGGTTCCACAGTGACGATCACCGGCGAAAACTTCGCCGGTGCGACGTTCGTCAACTTCGGCGCCGGATCCGCAACCACGCTTGCCGTCAATGAGACGGGAACCGAGATCACCGTTGCGGTTCCCGACAACGCAACGGACGGTCGCATCGTGGTGGGCCTACCCACCGGCGGAGCCGTGAGCACGGCGAACTTCACGATTCCCTTGGCGCCACTTCCGGCCTTGTCAGCGTGCACCGGCAGCGGTGTCTATTGCACCACTGTTGCCGCAGCCAGAGTCCTTGCGATCAATGCTCTTTCGGCGGCCGTGGGGGCAGCTCTGCCGTCATCTGGACCGGTGGGCAAATGCACGTCGAACGGTTGCCCGACCGTCTCTGGGCAGAGCACGCCCTCGGTCGCCAACACCATTGGTGAGTACGCGTTCAACCTCGTGTATTCCCTGAGCGGGAAAGATACCTCGGCCGCGGACATCGGACAGACGGTCGTCAACCTGGTCACCCAGCCCAACGTGCTGACTTTCATTTCGGACACCGTCGCAGGGAGCCCGGCGCTGGCCGCACTCCCCACTGCCGTCGCGTCCACCATTGGCACCGCGGTGGCCTCGTTCGTTCAGAACACGTTTGGCAACGCCACGGTCGCGACTGCATTCGCCCCCTTCCTTCGCGCGCTCAATATCCCGACAGCGGCAAACCTCGATTTCATAGCAACCCTGCAGACTGATCCAATGAAGGCGCTGCTAGACCGGTTCACCCCGGCGCAGCAAGTCATAGGCCAAGCCGCGCTGCAGCAGAACTTCTTCGGGAACGCCGCCGTCCAACAGATCTTCGGACAAGCCTTCAGCGACTCGATCGACGCTCTCGTGGGGTCGACAGAACTCTCGAGCTATCTCGGGCAGGTCGCCGCCTCGGCTTTGGCGGGCCAACCCGTTGACCCCACCAACCCGCTCGCCGTCGCGATCGGCGGCGCGATCGGAACCCTGTTCTCGGGTGTCGGAGGCATCGTCGCCACCGATGCCGGGACCGCCCTGGCAAACCTGCTAGCCCAGCCCGCTCTCGACGGACAACCCACCGTCGCCGGCACCCTGGCTCAGGTCGTCGTCAACGGCGTCGTGACGGCGCTGGGCGGCACTGTCACGCCGGTCGCTCTGCTGCCCGCGCTGGCCCCAGGTGCCGGCGTCGTCGTCACCGAGTTCGTGGCCTCGCTGCTCACCAACCCCGATGTCGATTCGGCGCTGGGAACGTTCCTCACCCAGCTGACCACCGGCGTGCTGGGCGACCCGGTGGGCCAGCAGGTGGTTAGCGGGGTGGTCTCCAACGCCGTGTCTGGTCTGCTCGGCGGCGGGCCACTGGGTCAGGCGGTAGGCGAGAAAGTCGGAGCGGTGGCGGCCAGCCTGGTGAGTAACCCGGCGGTCAGCGGCGCAGTGGCACAGCTGGTGAGCTCCGTTCTCGGCGGGATTCTGAGCGCTGACGGCGTCGTCACCGCCCTGGCGGACTCCGCCGGTGGACTGGTGTCTGCGGTATTCGGCGGCGAGACGGTGAGCGCCGCACTGAACGCAGCGTTGACGGCATTGGCCGCGAACCCGGAGGTCGACGCCGCGGTGGGCCCGGCCGTCACCGCCGCGGTCGCGCAATTCCTCGGTGACACCGACCTGCGGTCGGCGGTGGACGCCGCCCTCACTGCGCTGGTCACCGGGGTGATCGGTGACCCGACGGTGCAGTCGGCGCTGGGCGGCGATGTGGCCTCGGCGGTGTCGGCACTGCTCGGCGGCGACTCCCTGGGCCAGACGGTAGGCGACAAGGTCGGCGCTGCGGTACTCACCCTGATCACCAATCCGACCATGAGCGGTGGCCTGGCCGACCTGGTCGACACGGTGTTCTCCGACTTCATCTCCGCCCCCGGGGTGATCACTGCGCTGTCGGACGCGGCCGGTCAAATTGCCACCGCCGCGGTGGAGGGCAACCTCGATTCGGTGCTGCCGGCGGTGGAAGCGGCGCTACGGGCCAATCCCGACGTCGACGACGCCGTGCAGGCGTCGGTCGTCGCCGCCGTGGCGCAGTTCCTCGGTGACACCGACGTGTGGTCGGCGGTGGACACCGGCATCTCCTCGCTGATGGGTGACCTGATCGCCGACACCACAGTCCAGCAGGCACTACACGACCGGGTCGCCAGCGAAGTCAACTCGTTCCTCGGCTTCGGACCGATATCGGTGGTCGGCGACTACGTCGGGGCCGCGGTCGTGGGCCTGCTGACCAACCCGGCGATCACTGGTGCGCTGGTGGATCTCGTCGACACCCTGCTCACCGACTTCTCCAGCAGCACCGGTGTGGTGGACGCCCTGGCCGGGGCGGCCGGCGACGTCGCACTCGCGGTGTTCACCGGGGAGCCCCTCGACGCGGCGTTGGCGGCGGCAGGAAAGGCTCTGCAGGCCAATCCCGCCGTCGACGCCGCCGTACAGGCCTCGGTCGGAGCGGCGGTCACCGCTTTCCTGAGCAACGCCGAGATGTGGTCGGCGGTGGACACCGGTATCTCTTCACTGGCAACACAGTTGATCACCGATCCCGTCGTCCGGCAGGTCCTCAACGACCGCGTGGCCGACGAGGTCTCCACCCTCCTCGGAGGAGGCGACCTGGGCTCAGTGGTCGGCGGCCAGGTGGCCGCGACGGTGGTGGACCTGCTCGCCAACCCGGCCTTCGGCGGCGCGCTGCTGGAGTTGGTCGACACGGTGTTCACCGACCTCTTCGTGCCCAATCTGATCGGCAACCCGGTTCCTGCGGCGTTCGGCGAGGCGGCCGGCGATCTGGCGCTGGCGGCGCTGACCCTCAGCGGGGCGGACTTCGACGCCGCGCGGGCAGCGATTGTGCAGGGGCTTCGGGACAACCCCGCGGTCGACGCCGGGGTGCAGACCGCCGTCGTGGACGCGGTGGCGCAGTTCTTGAATGACGCCGCGGCGTGGACGGCGGTGGACGCCGCGTCGGCCTCGCTGCTCGGTGAGCTGCTCGGCGACCCCGAGGTACAGCAGGCGCTGGGCGACCGGGTGGCCAACGTGGTCAACAGCCAGCTTGGGCTCGGGCCGATAGCTGTGGTCGGAGAGCAGGTCGGCCAGTTCGTGGTGGGCCTACTGATCAACCCCGCTGTCAGCGGAGCGTTGGTCGACGTCGTCGACAACCTGTTCACCGACTTCTTCGGCGTCATCGGGGTGGTTGACGCCATGTCCGAGGCCGCTGGCGATGTAGCCCTGGCGGTGCTCACCGGTGATTCGCTGACGGCCGCCGTGCAGACCGCCCTCTCCGCCCTCGAGGTGAACCCAGCCGTCCAGGCCGGGGTGCAGGTCACCGTCGCCGACGCCCTGGGGGTGATCAACGCTGAGGTCCTCAGCAACGCCACGTTCCAACAGGACCTGGGAACAGACGTCACCAACCTGATCAACGAGTTGACCGCGGACCAGGTGGTCCAGAATCTGGTCACCGAGCGGTTCGGCGCGGCGATCGGCGGGCTGGTCGCCAATACCGCGGTGATGGAGGAGTTCTCCGCAGCGGTCGGCTCGGCGGTGACCCAACTCGTGGGCTACTCCGGGGTCAGCACGGCGCTGACCAATGCCGCAGCCCAGTTCATCGACGCGGTCCTCGCCGGCACCGACGCCGCCACCGCCGCGCAGGAAGCGCTGGCGTCGCTGCGTTCCGATCCGACGCTGGTGGACGCGGCGAACGCGGTGATCCCGCCGATCGTCAACAGCCTCCTCGACACCGCCAACGTGCGCGAGGCTCTCGGCGTGGCGGCGCAGGGGGCCACCATCGCCCAACTCGAACAGTCCTGGCTGAATATCCCGTTCCTCAATCGTGTCATCGGCGAGATTGCGAAGGGAACCGTGGAGGACTTCCTCACCCGCACAGCAGGCCGAAGCCTGATCGACACTGTGGCGGTCGACCTGGTGCTCGGTAAACCGGTCAACGTCGCAGACGAGATCCTGCGCCGGCCGGACCTACAGATCGCACTCGGCTTCTCCATCGGAGCCGGAATCGGGTCGCTGTTCGGCGAGAACATCGTCGGCGACATCATCGGGTGGGTCGCCGGATTCCCCGCCACCATCGTTGTCGGCGGCGCCGCCGCCGTCATCGACCTGTACCGGTGGATCGTCGACGGCTGGATGTTGGTGATCAATGCGATCAGCGGACAAGCCCAACCGAGCGAAGCACTACCCGCACAATCCCGGGCACGGCCCAGCGCAGCCTGACCCCCGGATAGCGCCGGAGCTTCCTGCGCCACTCGCTTACCCCAAGCCTTGCCGGTTTCGATTCGGTTGCCGAGCCTTGACGTTGTTCCACTTCGGACATCGGAGCGGTAGCGTCTCTACCCCACGGTTCCCACCGGCCCCGATCCAGCAGGGAGTTCTCCGATGTCTTCAGCGGCCAGGAAGGGTGCCCGGGCGGCGGCGGCTGCGGCGTTCGCCTGCGGGCTGTCGCTGGGCGCTGCAGGGCTGGCGATGGCCGACACCGGCGAGACCGGCACCACACCAACTACCCCATCGGGCGCACATGCCCAGCGGTCCGACCACTCAGTGCGCGCTTCAACCGACCGGGCCCGTCCACCGCGCGCCGCCGTGTCCGGAGCGGCCCGGAGCGCATCGCCAACAACCCGGCGCTCCGGCACCAGCATCGAAGTCCGACCCCCACTGGCACGGCGAACGGTGGCCGGGGCGACCCGGCCAGCCAGTGACCGTTGGAACTTCCTCCACAGTTCGGTGCGCGATAACGACTTTGGTCAAACATCGGCACGGACGCCACCAGCTTCCGCACCCAATGTCGTCGCGGCCGACTCGACCACGACCGCAAACACCACCGTCAGCCCGGAAGTCTCTCCTTTGCCTGTGCTCAGCACAGCCGAACAGGTCCCCGTTGCTCCCACGCCACTGGGCAGGGCGGCGGCGATCCTTTCGGTAGCGGCATCGACAGCCAGCGCAGACCTGTTCTCCCCGTTCTCCGGGCTTCTCGCTCCGGTACAGGCCTTTGTCGAAGGCATCGCCTTGCTGGTGCGGCGCACGTTCTTCAACCAGGCCCCGACCGTCGCCCCGGTGCAGACCACCGGTCAGCTCATCGGCCCGATCACCGGAACCGTCGGCGCCACGGACCCTGAGGGCGATCCGCTGACCTATGCGGTCACCGTGCAGCCCCGCTACGGAAGTGTGACG
>JAUPKM010000053.1 GCA_030837445.1 Actinomycetota bacterium | reverse complement strand
CCGACGGGAGACGTTGGAGGAGACGGGGTCCGATGTTGTGCTCGGGGCGCCCCTGCCCGGACAGCGCTATCGGGTCGAGGGACGGCAGAAGACGGTCGACTACTGGGTCGGGCGGATTCGCGCGGGCGGCGGCGGGTTCCGACCGAACCGCGAGATCGACAAGATGGAGTGGCTGCCGCCGGCCCGGGCCAAGGTGAAACTGTCGTACCCCCGAGACCGGGCCCTGGTTGATATCGCCTGCGCCGCACCGCTGACGTCGCCGCTGATCATCCTGCGTCACACCGAAGCGACGAAACGAGCGGACTTCAAGGGTAAGGATGATCGCCGCCGACCGTTGACGAGTCGGGGTCGAGCGCAGGCGAAGGATCTGGTCGAGTCGTTGATGGCGTTTGGGGTCGAATCGGTGCATTCCTCCGATGCGGCTCGCTGTCTGCAGACAGTCGCCCCCCTGGCCCGATCGATAGGTACCCGCGTGATCGCAGAGGAACTGTTCAGCGAGGAGTCCTTCCGGAAACGCCCGAAGACGGCGCTGCGTCGGTTGCTCACCTTGGCGCGGGACCCAGAGCCAATGGTGATCTGCACGCACCGGCCGGTGCTACCTTCGGCGTTGGAAGCCCTGGCCGACTACTTCTCCTTCAGCGGTAGGCAGGTTCGGGCCACGAAGCCTTTGGCACCGGGGAGTTTTGTGGTCCTTCATCGGACTCTGGGATCCCGCGGCAGACCCACCAGCGCAGTTGCCGGGTTGGAACGGTTCGATCTCTGAGGCGGACCGTAGACGGTGCGTTCGCCACCGTCGAACCGGGACCGAAGTGTTCCAGTTTCGTTCACCTCGCCGTCATCTGCGGCACACTGTTTCGTCACCCGACTCTCCTACATTCACTTCCGTCACGGTAACTATTCGATGGAGGATGAGAGTGCGAGTTTCTCGCGGTGCACGTTTCTTGGCGGTCGGTTTCGCGGGCGCGGCAGCATTGGCAGCATGTGGCTCCGACGGTGGTACGACCTCGTCTTCGGGTAGTGCATCCGGCAGCGCGGCGGCCAACATCAGTTGCGCCACCGGGTCGATCAAAGCCTCCGGTTCGTCCTTCCAGAAGAACGCGATCAATGAGTGGATCAACGCCTACCAGACGGCGTGCCCAGGCGCCACCATCGAGTACTCGCCGTCAGGGTCGAGCGCGGGCATCCAGGACTTCATCAACAACCAGACGTCATTTGCTGGCTCCGACTCGGCGATCAAAGAGGAAGACGCCACCAAGGCGCAGGCCCGTTGCGCGAACAACCCCGCCTGGAACCTGCCGATGGTCGGCGGCGCAATCGCGGTTGCGTACAACGTGCCCGGGGTGGAGAAGTTGACGCTCACCCCCGCGGTCACCGCCAAGATTTTCGGCGGCCAGATCACCAAGTGGAATGACCCGGCGATCGCCGCGATCAACTCCGGCGTGACCTTGCCAGACGCGACCATCGCCCAGTACCACCGGTCAGACGGCTCCGGTACCACCGCGAACTTCACCGCGTGGCTCACTGAAGCTTCCGGCGGCGCCTGGACCTATGGCGATGAGAAGGAATGGAAGGCGCCGGGCGGTCAGGGCGCCAAGGGCAATGACGGCATCGCCTCCAGCCTGAAGTCCACGCCCAACTCGATCGGCTACATCGAGGAGTCGTTCCTCTCCCAGGCTGGTGCCAAGGCTGCCGCGATCGACAACGGCGGCGGCGCGGTGGAGTTGTCCACAGAGACCGCTACCGCGGGTCTGGCCACGGCCAAGGTGACGAACGCGGACAACAACATCACTCTCGCGATCGACTACGCGACGAAGACCCCGGGTTCCTACCCAGTGCTCGCCGTGGCGTACGAGATCACCTGCTCGAAGGGTCTTGGGGCCACACTCCCGTTGACCCAGAGCTTCCTGACCTACACCTCGTCGCCCGCTGGCCAAGCTGGCCTGACCGAGGTCGGCTACGTGCCGCTTCCCACCGAACTACAGACCCAGGTCGCGACCGCGGTCAAGGCGCTGAGCTAGTCGGTTTCGAGGTCGGCACCCGCCCGCACCCCTAGCTCGGGTGCCGACCTCACTCCCTGGAAGGGGGATGAATGGCGACGACAGAGACTGCAACCAAGGAGCCGGACACCCGGCCGCAACTTCAGGGCAAGGCACAGCGCCGGGGCGACCGAGTCTTCCTTGGGCTGAGCCGGAACTCCGGGATCGCGGTATTGGTCATCATGGCGGCGATCGCCGTCTTCCTGATCTGGCGCTCGATCCCGTCCTTGACGACCAACACGGCCAACTTCTTCACGGAGACCCAGTGGTTCCCCGATAGTTCGCCGCCGGTCTTCGGGATAGCGGCACTACTGTTCGGCACGATCATGACGGCAATCATCGCCATGGTTATCGCAGTTCCGCTGGGAATCGGCACCGCCCTATTCATCGCCTTCTACGCCCCCAGGAAGTTGGCCTCGGGACTCGCCTTCATCGTGGATGTATTGGCGGCCGTGCCGTCGATCATTTTCGGGTTGTGGGGCCTGGAGTTTCTGATGCCGCACATGTTCGGTCTCACCGAGTGGTTGAACGACTATCTCGGTTTCATCCCGTTGTTCGCCAATACCCAGGACCTGTACACGAAGTCGATCCTTATCGCCTCGGTTGTGCTGGCCATCATGATCCTGCCGACGATGTCGGCGATCACCCGCGAGGTGTTCGCGCAAGTTCCACGCGCCCACCAAGAAGCTGCCCTGGCCCTCGGCGCAACGCGCTGGGAGATGGTGCGCCTCGCAGTATTTCCGTTCGGTCGCCCCGGCATGATCAGCGGTGCGATGCTCGCGCTCGGCCGAGCCCTGGGCGAGACGATCGCGGTCGCGTTGATCCTCTCGGCGCTCTTTACCATCAACTGGCACATCACCGAACCTGGCGGCAATACCTTCGCAGCGAATATCGCACTGAAGTGGAACGAGGCAGGACCCAACGGTCTGTCCGCGCTGGTTGCCTCCGGGCTGGTGCTGTTCATCATCACGATGGTCGTCAACATGATCGCCCGGGCCATCATCGCCCGCCGCGCGGCATTCTCGGGAGCTGACTAATGTCCGTCGATCTGGGAACCAGACCCGTCGCCCCTCAACAGGGCAACCCGTTGACGGTCAAGACGCTGCCGCGGTTCGCCGCGATCTACGCCGCAATTGTCGGTGTCGCAGTGGCCCTGTTGCTGAACGTCCTGACCTCGGTTCAGGGGGTGGCCGGTACTGCCGTGGTGGCGGCCTTGGTCTTCGCGGCCGGTCAGACTGTCTGGTCCTTCATGGTGGAGGGCCGTCGACACGCGGTCGACCGGCTGGCCACCACGCTCGTCTACGCAGCATTCCTGGCCGCCTTGGTGGCGCTGATCGCGATCCTCGCCGTGACGGTGGTCAAGGGGATCGATGCCCTCAACGTCGAGTTCCTGCAGCGCTCAATGCGCAACGTCAGTCCGCAGAAGCAGGGCGGCGGCATTTATCACGCCCTGATCGGGACCATCGAGCAGGTTCTGATCGCTGCCCTGATCGCAGTTCCTGCCGGGATCCTGACCGCCATCTACCTGGTCGAATACGGTGGCCGGGGCCGGTTGGGTAAGGCGATCAGCTTCTTCGTGGATGTGATGACGGGGATTCCGTCGATCATCGCGGGCCTGTTCATCTACACCTTCTGGGTGCTCACGCTCGGCTTCCAACGCTCCGGGTTTGCGGGAGCCCTCGCACTGGTGATCCTGATGATTCCGGTCGTCGTGCGGTCCACCGAGGAGATGCTCAAGATCGTCCCGAACGAATTGCGGGAGGCGTCCTACGCCCTCGGAATTCCGAAGTGGAAGACGATCCTGCGGATCGTCCTACCCACGGCGATCGGTGGCATCATCACCGGCGTCATGCTGGCCGTCGCGCGGGTCGCGGGCGAGACGGCTCCGCTGCTGCTGACCACGTTCTTGTCGCAGAGCATCAACTACGACGCCTTCTCGGGGCCGCAGGCGTCGCTTCCGACGTTCGTGTGGGACCAGATCTCAAGCGGGACCGGGGCATCCCTGTCGCGGGCCTGGGCTGGTGCATTAGTCCTGATCGTATTTGTGATGATCCTCTATCTCGGCGCCCGGATCGTCGCCAAGTTCTTTGCGCCGAAGTCGGAGTAGATGATGGAACCCCTGTCCGATGTGAATACCCCGGTTGGTACCGAGTCATCCGCTGGGAGTTCTAGAGTGGTCTCAGCGAGGTCAGTTTCCGCTGCCAAGACCCGGACCCCGGTTGGAGGCAAGGTGGAGTCCCAGCACATTCGGGAGACGGGTGCCACCAGTCGCTCCAAGCGGATCGACCTGACAGACGTCGACATCTTCTACGGTGACTTCAAGGCGGTCGAGGGCGTCACGCTGCCGGTGGCGCCACGGGCTGTAACGGCGTTCATTGGCCCGTCCGGTTGCGGCAAGTCCACGGTGCTGCGGACGCTCAACCGGATGCACGAGGTCATTCCGGGTGCCCGGGTAGAGGGCCAAGTGCTGCTGGACGGTCAAGACATCTATGCGGCCGACGTCGACCCGGTCAACGTGCGTCGGGTGGTCGGCATGGTGTTCCAACGTCCGAACCCGTTCCCGACGATGTCGATCTATGACAACGTCATCGCCGGCTTGAAACTGGATAAGTCCGGTCGCGTCAAGAAGTCCGAATTCGATGACGTGGTCGAGCGGTCGCTGCGGGGCGCGAACCTGTGGGCCGAGGTCAAGGATCGGTTGAAGAAGCCCGGTGCGGGACTGTCCGGCGGTCAGCAGCAGCGTCTCTGTATCGCGCGCGCGATCGCGATCGAGCCGGAGGTGCTGTTGATGGACGAGCCCGCCTCTGCGCTGGACCCCATCTCGACCCTGGCAATCGAGGATCTGGTGCACGACCTGAAGACCGAATTCACCATCGTGATCGTCACTCACAACATGCAGCAGGCGGCCCGCGTGTCGGACACCACCGCGTTCTTCAACCTGGCCGGCATCGGCCAGCCGGGCCGACTGGTCGAGTTCGGCCCCACGGACGTGATCTTCTCCCATCCGAAGGAGAAGCAGACTGAGGACTACATTTCGGGCCGGTTTGGCTGAGTCGCGACTAGTGCGGTCGCTCGGGGTGGGCTAACGAGGCGGGAACGGCCCGGCCTTCTGCACCAACCCGGGGGTTGGCCTTCCAAGTTGCTCCGAGAGCCACTCCGCTGTCTGGCAGAGGGCGTCCAGATCCAGCCCGGTGTGCACCCCGGACCGCTCGAGGGCGAATACCAGGTCCTCGGTGGCGATGTTGCCCGTCGCCTTAGGCGCGAATGGGCAGCCGCCGATACCTCCGAGGGACGAGTCCAGCACGTCGATCCCCGCCTCGTACGCCGCCAGCGCGGAGGCGTAGCCCGTATTCCGGGTGTTGTGGAAATGTGCGCGCAGCGGGGTGCCGGCGACCACCTCCCGGACAGCAGCCACCCGTCGGCGCACATCCCGCGGCACCGCCACACCGATGGTGTCGGCGATCGCGATCTCGTCAACTCCGATCGCAGCCAACTGTGCAGCGACCTCGGCCACTCGGCTAAGGGGCACCTCTCCGGAGTAGGGGCAACCGAACGAGGCGGACATCGTGACGGAGGTGAAGAGGCCCGCCGCGCGAGCACGAGGCGCGACTGCCGCCACCGTGTCGATCGCCCGCTGGGTGGGCATGCCCTGATTGCGTTGGGAGAACTCGTCGGTGACCATTACCACCAGGTTGAGCTCGTCGACGGAGGTGTTCCGGGCCCGGTCGAAACCACGCTCGTTCAGCACGAGCCCGATATAGGAAGCGGCCGCCGGGGTGACGCCGGCGATCACGGCCTCGGCGTCGGCCATCTGTGGAACCCGGGTCGGATTCACGAATGAGGCAATTTCGATTCGGCGCACCCCGGCGTTGACGCATCGGTCCACCAACTCAACCTTCTGTCCGGTGCTGAGCACAGCCGGATCGTTCTGCAGGCCGTCCCGGGGGGATACTTCGACGATCGTGACGGTCTCGGCGGACGTGGGCACGGTCGCAGTTGGGGTGGCAGTCATGCGGTCAGGCTACGACCCGCAGTCGGTTCGTCGTGTTGCCAGGTGGGAAGTTGTCGGACCGTCCGCGAGGCTGCCGTGGACCGCCAACCGATGGCCTGCCTGACCCCCCAGCGCTTCAACAGCAGCGCAAACAGGAACCCGTAGGTTGTGGCCAGGAAGTGGCCCAGGTCCCAGACGGTGTGGGACAGGATCAGCGGACCTAGAATCCCGATTCCAACGGCCGCGAAGTACCACGGTCGCCATTTCTTGCCGACGAACAGCAGGTAGGCGCCCAGGCTGCCCACCATCACATAGCTGACCCCGACGTCCTGGGTGAACACCGTGCCGACCGGTACCCAGTGGAATTTGACCGCAATGGCCTCCAGGCTCAAGATCGTCAGTGACCCGAACACGTGGGCCCCGGCGCAGACGAGGATCACTCGTGCGCTGCCGATGCGTTGCTCGAGTCGGGAGGTGATGAGGGTGTACACGAGTACGTAGACGAGGAAGGCGGCCCCGTAGTCGGCCACCAGGAAGGCGCTGGAGAACAGCACCCGCAGCGGCTGCGTGACGATGCCGACCAGGTTTGTGCTGTTGAACCGATCGAGCATGCCTGAAATCTGCTCGGGAGTGCCTTGGATGATCACTGAGGTGACGGTCCAGCAGGCCATATAGATGAAAGTCACCGGCGACCGCGAGAGCCAGATCCGAAGCGTCTGGATCTGCACGTCGAAAACGGCGTAGACCCAACCTGCCCAGCCATCCGGGCCAGTCCTCGCGAGTCGCTTGATGAGGAACCAGATCAGCGCCAGCAGGCCGAGTCCCAGAACGTAGTACAAGACATGATCGGGTGGACTGCCGAACTGCTCACTGTTGACTTCAGTGGCAACCTCTGGATTCTCGGCCAGGAACTCGGCCAGCGTGGTGGGTCGAGGCGAGGGCTGATCGACCGCAGGCAGCAGGACCTGACTCACAGTGGCGAACATGGCGCCATCCTAGGTTAGAGCGGTGGTACCGACAGCCCCTTACCGATCACGACGATACCGCCGTCCGACACCGTGTACAGCTCGCGGTCGTAGTCCAGGTCGACGCCCAACTGGGCACCTTCGGCGACGGTGATGTTCTTGTCGAGTACCGCGTTGCGGACAACCGCCCCGGCACCGATTTGCACACCGGGCATGATCACCGATCCCTCCACGTAGGCGCCCGCATCGATGCGGACCCCGCCGGAGATCACCGAGTTGCGCACGTGGCCGCCGGAGACGATGGTGCCCGCCCCGACCATCGACTCGTGGGCGTTGCCACCTTCGATGAACTTGGCTGGCGGCAACGGCGGCAGGTTCGTGAGAATCGGCCACTTGCGGTTGTAGAGGTTGAAGATCGGGTGCACGGACACCAGGTCCATGTGGGCGTCGTGGTAGGCGTCCAGCGATCCGACGTCGCGCCAGTAGTGACGGTCTCGTTCGGTGGCCCCGGGCACCACATTGGAGGAGAAGTCGTACACGCTGGCCAGCCCCTGCGACGTGAGCATGGGGATGATGTTGCCGCCCATATCGTGCACGGAGCCCTCGTCGCCGGCATCGATACGCAAGGCTTCGATGAGGGTGTCAGCGGAGAAGATGTAGTTGCCCATGGACACGTAGGACTCGTCCGGGGAGCCGGGGATCGCGGGCGGATCGGTTGGCTTCTCGCGGAACGCCTCGATGGTCACACCGTCGGCTCCGGTCTCGATCACCCCGAAGTCGTGCGCCTCCCTACGCGGCATCCGAATCCCCGCCACCGTCACGCCGGCGCCGGTTTCGATGTGGTGCGCCAACATCTGCATCGGGTCCATGCGGTAGACGTTGTCGGCGCCGAAGACGGCGACGTATTCGGGCTGTTCGTCATACACCAGGTTCAGCGACTGGAAGATCGCGTCCGCTGAACCGGTGTACCAGCGGGGGCCGAGCCGCTGCTGGGCCGGCACCGGAGTGACGTAGTCGCCCAGCAACGCTGACAGTCGCCAGGTGGTCGTGATGTGCCTGTCCAATGAGTGCGATTTGTATTGAGTCAGCACGCAGAGTCGGTGGAAGCCGCCGTTGACCAGATTCGATAACACGAAATCGATCAATCGGTAGGATCCGCCGAAATTCACGGCAGGCTTGGCACGGTCGGCTGTCAGCGGCATCAGCCGCTTCCCTTCGCCGCCGGCGAGGACGATTCCTAATACCTTGGGGGAACTTCGCACGGCTTCAACCTACCGTGGCCTCTATCGTGATGCCTGTGCGAACCGGACTGATAACCAGAGAATGGCCCCCCAGCAACTACGGCGGGGCCGGTGTCCATGTGGAGTACCTAGTTCGTGAGCTCAGGCAGCTCATCGACGTCGAGGTGCACTGCTTCGGTGAACCGAGGACGGATGCCATCGCGCATCCGACTCCGGCGGATCTCGCTGCGGCGAATCCTGCGCTCCAGACGCTGGGGGTGGACCTGGACATCACCAGCGCAATTTCGGACGTCGACGTGGTCCATTCGCACACCTGGTACGCCAACATGGCCGGCCACCTCACCGGGCTGATGCTGGACGTTCCGAGGGTGATCACGGCGCACTCGTTGGAGCCGCTGCGACCATGGAAGGAGGAGCAGCTCGGCGGCGGCTATCGGATCTCCCGCTGGGTCGAGAGCACCGCCTACCATCACTCGGAGGCGATCATTGCAGTCAGCGCCGGCATGCGCGCCGATGTGCTCGCCTGCTACCCCGAAGTGGATCCCGACCGGGTGCACGTGGTGCACAACGGGATTGACACCGAGCAGTACAAGCCGGACCCGGCAACAGATGTGCTGACCCGGCTGGGAGTGCCCACCGACGAACCATACGTGCTGTTCGTTGGTCGGATCACTAGGCAGAAGGGGATCAATCATCTGCTCCGGGCCGCGGCCCGATTCGCCCCCGGAATCCCGCTGGTGCTGTGCGCCTCGTCGCCTGACACCCCTGAGATGGGCCAGGAGGTCGCCGACGCGGTCGACAGTCTGAACGCAACCCGAGGTGGCGTCTACTGGTTGGACACGCAACTGCAGCGCTCCGATGTGATTCAACTTCTCAGTCATGCGCTGCTGTTCGCCTGCCCCTCGGTCTACGAGCCGCTCGGCATTGTGAACCTGGAGGCGATGGGCTGCGAGACCCCGGTCGTGGCGAGTGCGGTCGGTGGTATCCCGGAGGTAGTGGTGGATGGCGAGACGGGCATCCTGGTGCCCTTCGATGCCGATCACACCGAAGATTTCGAGGTTCGATTCGCCGATGCCGTGAATCAGGTCGCCGCCGACCCGGCTGCCGCCGCGGAGATGGGACGGAGGGGTCGGCAGCGGGCCATCCAGGCTTTCGGGTGGGACACCATCGCGGCCAGGACAGTCGAGGTCTATCGGGCGGCTGGGGCGAAGTAGCCGGCTAGCCGGTCGGGCGGCGCCTGGGTTCGCCCGTGCGAGGCCCCGTCGTCGATCGCCCGGCATCCCCAGCGCGGGGGCCTATGGTGGTGCACGTTCATGGAATCGTCACTAAGCGAAAGGGTTGGAATGTCGGTAGGGCCGGTTGATGTTGTCGTCGTGAAATTCCCGGGGAGTCAGTTCAACGGGGAAGTTGGACCCGCCCTGCTGGCGGCAGTGGAACAGGGTGACGTCCGGATCCTGGACCTGGTGTTCATCCGGCGGACCTCACCCGATGAAGTGAGCGTGGTCGAACTCGAGGATTTCGATGACGCGCAACTAGCCATCCTCAGCGACGGACTCTCGGCCCGGGTCGACCTGCTCAGCGATGAGGACATCGAGGTGATCGGTGAGGGCCTCGAGCTGGGGTCCTCGGCAGTGGCCGTCGTGTTCGAGCATGCGTGGGCGACGCGACTACTGTCCGCCGTTCGGGGCTCGAAGGGCGAGCTCCTGCTGGACGAGCGAATCCCCGCCGAGGTCGTGGCCGCCGCCCTGGCCGCAACCGACGAGTCCTGATCAGCAACCACCACCGCGAGGAGAGCAACCATCATGATGCGACGAGGACGTAGGGGCCGGCCGGGCCTGCTGGGGACAATGGCGCGAACGGCTGTGATCGCCGGCACCGCGACCGCGACCGTCGGTGCGGTGTCCGGACACGCCCAGAAGAAGCAGGCGCAGCAGCAGGCCGCAGCCCAGCAACAGCAGGATCAGCAGCAGCAGGCGGCCCAGCAGGCCCAGCAACAGCAGGCGGCGGCGCAGCAGGCGGCCGCGCCGGCAGGCGACGATGTCGTCGCCCAGTTGACCAAACTCAGTGACATGAAGGCGCAGGGTTTGCTGTCGGAGTCCGAATTCGACGCGGCCAAAGTGAAACTCCTGGGATCCTGACCCGGTCGATCAATCAACAACATTGTGGAGTTATGGACATGGCGGAACTCAGCTCGGCAGATCCCGATAGCGGCATCGACTTCCCCGTCCTGGCGGGGAAGGTCAGCACGACGGCGGTTGGCCGGGCTGCAGCTGCGGCCGCCGCCGGTGCGGTGGACAAGCGCGAGGCCGCCCGGATCGCGGCCGTGTCCAATTGGCGGAAGGATTACGTCACGCCCTTCCGGCGGCTGACCGAGATCTCCGCCCGGAGCCCGGAGGCCGCCCTCGCGGTCAGTGAGACGGGCCTCGGCTACCTGCGAGACACCATGGTCTTCAACCGCGGTGGCGAGTCGATTCCAGTGGCCGATCTGACGGCCAAGGAGGATCCGCCGATTCGTGGCTCTCTGATCACCGGCGAGCAGGCCCCGGTGACGGAGCTGGTGGTGCCGTATGCCGGCAAGCGGTTGCGGGGCGACGAACTCCTCCGGCAACTGGACAGGTGGGCGGCGGACGGAGTGGTCGAACCCGGATTCGCCGAGGCGATCGGATTGGTTGCCCGCAATCCGGACTGGCTCGAGCTGTCCGACCAGACGGTGGTCGTGCTCGGAGCCGGTTCGGAGATGGGGCCGCTCTTCTCGCTGCTCCGATGGGGCGGCCGGGTGGTAGGCGTCGACCTGCCCAGGCCGGAAGTGTGGACCAGGCTGATCGAGTCGGCCCGTCGGACCGGTGGGTCGCTGGAGATACCGGTACCGCTGGACTGCCCGGCCTCGGCCACGGATGCTGAGCTGGCAGCTGCGGCCGGGGTCAACCTGATCAGCTCCACCCCTGAGGTGTTGGGATGGTTACGCGGGATCCCCGGCCCGCTCGTGCTGGGGAACTACCTGTACGCGGACAGTGGCCTGCACGTCCGGGTGTCGATGGCGGCAGATGCACTCGCCGCCGGGCTGGCCGATCGGGAGGAACTCACCCTCGCGTATCTGGCAACGCCCACCGATGCCTTCGCCGTGCCGTGGAGTGACGTGGAGCGGTCCCGTCAGAACTGGTCCCACCGGCGAACGAAGCTGATCCAGCCGCCTCTTCACCTGTTGGGCCAGTTCAACCGGAACTACCAGGACACGATTGTCACCGAGGCTGGCGACGAGTTGGGAATCGCCGATTGCCTCGTTCCGCAACAGGGTCCCAACTACGTGCTGGCCAAGCGTCTCCAACGTTGGCGGGCGGTGGTGGCCCGGACTGCCGGTACTCGCGTGTCGCTGAACGTCGCGCCCGCCACTCGGACCCGTTCGGTGATGAAGAACCGAGCGCTGGCCGCTGCCTACGCGGGCGCGCACAGGTTCGGGATTCGGGTGTTCGATCCGAGCACCGCGAACTCGTTGATGGCTGCGATGTTGGTTCACGATGTGCGCAACCCGAAGGCCGCAGCCAACCCGGCCACACCACTGTCGAATCCGATGGACCTGTTCTCGGCGGCGGCGAATCATGGTGGTCTGTGGACGACGGCCTATGAGCCCCGCTCGGTGCTGGGCATGGCGGCCGCGATGGGGATGTTCGAGCACCGGGCGTAGTCGCCCCGGTGGGCCGGCGGGCCGCCGCCGGCGGTTGGCTAGCTGAACTCGGTTGCCGGCTGCGTCAGCCCGAGCAGGATGGCTGCCGCAAGCGGCCGGTCCAATCCTGGGGTCGCCACCACCACCAAGCCGTCGGGGTCGCCCGCAGCCACCCCGAGGGTGGTGGTTCCCAGTTGCATGTCCTGCGGGACCAGCAGGTAGCGCCGGACTGCGGGGGCCGCATCGCCCCAGCCTCGAGACATCGCTTCGGTCCGCACGCCCACCGGCACCTGAACTCTCGTCGCCTCCGCCAGGGCGCGTTCGAACCAGGCTGATACCGCCGCGGCGTGGGACTCTGCCGCTGCCACCTCGGCCGAGCGCGCCACGGCGGTTGCGCGGTCGGCCAACTCCGACGTCAGTCCGTCGCGCAGGCCGATGGCGGCCGAATACTGGCGGTCCACCAGTCTCGCCTGACGCAGACCCTCATCGGCCAGGGACAGTTCTTCGGTCAGCGGGGCCAGCCGTCGCTTTCGGCCGAACTTTGCACCCAAGCCCGACCGGGCAGTCTCCGCGGCCAACAGCGACTCGGCGCGCGCGCGGCGGAGCTCCGCCTCACGCAGTTGCGGGGCCGGATCCGCAACCTCGGTAGCCGCGGCCAGGGCAATTCCAGCCGACTCCAGTGACGCTGCATCTGCGTCGATCAGTGCCGCCAGGATGGCAGTCCGCGCGTCGGCGACGGCGGTGTCCCCGTCAGCGGCTGTTCCTGCACCGTCCTCGGCGAGCTTCTGATACATCGTGGCGATCGTGGCCTGCACGTTCACCCCTGCCTGGTCACCGATGGCCCGGGCGACGTTGACGTCGGTGGGTCCCGGTGGCGACGCCACCGCGACCGCGGCCACCGAGGCGTAACGACAGGCGTACCCGTCCATATCTCGCAGGTCGGCGAAAGCCGACGACGGGGCGTCATGGCGCAGATGCAGCCAGGCCGCCAACGAGGAGGCAGACGCTGCTGCCGTCGCAGGGCCGAGTAACACCACCGAGTCCAGCAATGGCCGGCCTGCCTGCTCCAGGTCACTGTCCAATTCGGCCAGCCTGACGGGAGCAACCGGGGGGAGCAGGGCCAACCAGATCCGGACCCTTGCCCGATCCCTGGCCGCCGCGTCCGCCGTCGCCATCAGGCCGGCGATCAGGTCGGTTTCGGCCGCGTCTGCAGAGGCGATCACCAGCACCGGGGCGGCCCGGCTCCGGTCGTGGGGCTGCGCCAACTCCAGCACCGAGTCGTTGGCGACCGGCACGGGCAGGGGGGCTGCGGTGCCGGAAACCGTCGCCAGCAACGCTGCGGCAACCTGACTGGCCGGATCGCCGGCGTACAGCACCGTGACGCTGGGTAGGCCGAGTTCCGGCGGGGCGCTCTCCATCGGCGCCCAGGCTATCCGGGTGAGATGTGCCAGGGCCTACCCCGGGGCCGCCGAGGGCGGTTATGATCGCGACGTGGGAACCGGGCTGCTGGCTGCGTTCGGGCCGAGGGTCGCACCAAGCGACCGGCGACGACAGGGGAGACCTTAATGAGGATTCGCAGGTTTGCTGCGACGACTACGGCGGCCTCCGTCGTGGTGTTGGCTGGGTTGGCCACCTCTCCGAGCGCCATCGCGGCGGAACCGACCACCAGCACCAGTTCCAGTTCTGCGGTGAAAGTGCCGGGGCCGAAGCGACTGTCGGATGTGCTCGCTGGAAAGACAGTGCTGCGGGCCGGGGATCGCGGGATGCCGGTTGCTGTGGTTCAGTTGCGGTTGCAGCACGCGGGCCTGTACTTCGGACGCGCCCACGGCGTTTACGACAACGCCACAGTCAACGCTGTCACCAGACTGCAGGAGAAGTTCCTCTACAACGAGAGTGGCCGGGTCAACAAGTACACCTACCAGTTGCTGCTGGGCATCACCTACCGTGGATCCGTCCTCCCCGCCCCCTGCCGGACCGGCTTGGTCATCTGCGTTGACAAGACCCAGCGGATGCTGCGACTGGTGCGTGACGGCCGGGTCGTGATGGCGATGGACGCCCGGTTCGGCGCGCCTGGAAAGGAGACGAGGGAGGGGTTCTTCCACGTCTTCGCGAAGGTGGCGGACGACTACTCGCGGCTCTACAACGTGCCGATGCTGTACTCGATGTACTTCAGCGGCGGCCAGGCAATCCATTATTCGTTCGGCTTCGCGGCCGACGGCTACTACGGTGCCTCGGCGGGATGTGTCAACACCAGGATCCGTTCGGGGGCCGCGGCGCTATTCGCCCGTACACCGATGTGGACACCTGTCCTTATCTACACCTGATGCCTGCTCGCCACCCCTCGGGTGGACCGCGTGTCAGTACCGACCCGGAACGCGCCGCGGCAGCTTTGATTGCGGGCTCGCTGGTGGCGCTGCCCACCGAGACGGTGTACGGGCTGGCAGCGGTGGCGTCCGACCGAACTGCGGTGGCGCGCGTCTTCGAGGTCAAGCGGCGACCGGCCGACCACCCTTTGATCGTGCATGTCGACTCGCTGGCGAGCGCCCGGCAGTGGGTGCTGGCATTCCCGGAACCTGCCGCTGCGCTGGCCCGCCGATACTGGCCTGGTCCGCTGACCTTGGTCTTGCCGCGGGCGCCGTGGGTGCCCGATGAGGTCACCGGCGGTCAGCCGACCGTCGCCCTCCGAGTACCAGATCACCCACTGACCGCTCGGGTGCTGGAACTAGTCGGTGAGGGGCTTGCTGGCCCTTGCGGTGTGGTCGCTCCGAGCGCCAACGCCTTCGGACGGGTCAGCCCGACTTCGGCGGCAGACGTGATGGCCAGTCTCGGGGGCCGACTGGGGCCAGCTGATCTCATCCTCGACGGCGGGGATTGTCGGGTCGGGCTCGAGTCGACCATCGTCGACGCCAGCGGCGGCGAACTACGGGTGTTGCGGCCGGGGGCGGTGCTCGTTGATAGCGCCACCGGTCAGCCAGGCGACGGGGAGGTTGCGGTGCTGCCGCGGGTGCCCGGTTCCCATTCGGCCCACTATGCGCCCGCCGCGGAGGTGGTGATCGCCAGCGGCGAGGAGCTGTTGGCCGCATCGGCGTCGCCGATTCCCGAGGATCTCGGCACAGGACTGCTCGCTCCGGTCGGAATCGAGACGCCCGTCGGCTGGATCAGGCTGGCCTCACCCACCGACGACGTCGAGTTCGCAGCGGTCCTCTACCGAGGTCTGAGGGCGGCGGACGACGCCGGCTTGCACCGGATCGTGGTGGTACCGCCGACGACCGGGGGGTTGCTGCCGGCGATCCTCGACCGACTGCGCCGCGCGGCGCGCTGACCGGGTTCGCCCGGCCGACACCCGTCAGGCGCACTCGACGGCGCTTCCGACGGCGCACTCGACGGCGCTTCCCGCCAAAGACAGACGAATGTGGCTGAATTCGGCGGGAAGCGCCAGCGCTAGCCTCCCGCAGCGACGGGAGAGGATCAGGGGGCGCTGGGGTTGGGGTCCTGGTCTGCGACGACGAAAGTCATCGGCGCGTTCATGTCGGGCATTGAGTCCAGGTAGCCGCTGAGGTCCATGTTGGGGATCGAATCGGGGATCAGCGACGCCTTGGGCAGGTTCACACCCCACTTGGACAAGGTGGAGTTGATGCTGTCCCGCGCGGCCGCGAACTTTCGGGCGACGAGCCGCCGTCGAGCCCAGTCCACCTCGCGTTTCCGCAAGGCGGCCTCGATCGCGGCTGCCTGTTCCGGGCTGCATTCCAGACCGAACGCCGCACGTACGGCCTCGGCCGTATCTATCCGGTAATCGTGGCCCCGGCGGACGAACGAACCAGGGGTGAACTGCATTCCGTTCTTCAAATCCACCAGCGTGAGAATGAAGGTGGTGATGGGTCGCCAGAGCACCTCACGTGGCACCTTCGGCGGCCGGGTCTCCGGCTTTCCCATCCACCATGGTGGCCGTACCGCCACCCGGTAGCCGAACTTGTTCACCGGGTCGTCGTGGTGGACGACCATCAGATGGCGCATCGAGTTGCGCCGGTCCGCACCCAGCGTTGCCAGCGCACCCGGTTCGGAAACCGCGACCAGCGTCAGGTCGGGGTCGAACCGCTCGCGGTGGTGGATCCAGGTGTTCCAGGCTTCGGTGCGGAATGGGACGCCCAAGTAGAGGCCGGCGTCTACGCCCAATGCCTGATAGACCTTGGCGCCCTGCGGGTGGGCAATGTCCAGCGCCACCTGGGCTCCCAGACTCTCGCCGAACTGCACGACCTTCGGCCGATTGCCGACGGGCAACTGCGAGAGCTTGGCGTTGATGCCGGCCAGCACCAGCCGCTGTAGCTCCGCACCGTCGCCGGTGTCGGACAGGGCCAGCGCCGACGGCACCAGCGCGTACTGCGGCATCACGATTGCGCAGTCACCGAGAGTCAGATACTCCAGTGATTCAGCGAAAACGTAGGACACGTAACCCACCCCGGTGGGAGACGCCACGCAGATAACCGAGCGCTCGAAGGCCCCCACAGCCTCCATCTCCAACAGGCACAACTCAGCCCGCTGGGCCGTGGTGCCAGCCGCTTCGTAGCCGGCAACCACCCGCACCGGATTTTCGGCCGGTTCCCCCATGACGGCTTCGATCTCGTCCGCAGTGAGAGTCATCAGCACGAACCGGCGGCCCTCTTTGCCGATCGCGTCGAAGTCGATCAGGGATCGTGGGCCGGCGGTGACCCAAGGGTTCGTCGGCGGTTCGGGATAGGCCGCCTCGACAACGTCGCCGTGCCGTTCGGTGCGGCGCTTGACGACCACGAAAGCGGCCAGACCGGTAGCCCCAAAGAGGCCCAGTGCCACCGCATGACCGGAGAGCGGGCTGCCGATCTCGACGCTGCCGACGTGCCCGAAGAGGGCACGGGAGGCCTGGTGGGCGATGAACTGCTCTGCTGCGGCGACGGCCAGCAGACCCGCCCCCGCGCTGACGCCGATACCCGCCGCGCGTGCGGTATCGCCGACACTCGCCCGGGTGACAGCGGGGCGATCGGGGTCGACCAGGCCGAACCGGGCGGCCCGTCGATGCCGGCCGTTGACAGCGACGGTGGCCAACACCGCGCCGGCCAGGGCATCGATCAGCAGCGACCGGTTGCGCACGTAACGGCCGCCGGGGACAACTCGGAGGACCTCGTCAATCACGGTCACGATGCTGCTGGCCGTGCCGCCCATCATCGCGAAATGCGCGACGAAGCGGGTCAGTGAGCGTTGCATCGGTTCGTCCGGGTGCGGCGGCAGCGCCCGTTCGACCAGGATGCCGGTGACGACCATCCCAAGATCGGTGGCGACCAGCGCAGTCGAGGGCGCCTTCCGATCGCGCACGGTGTGGTCACCGCTGGCATAGAGCGCGATCGATTCCGCCGCGGCTGCAGCCGTTGCGGTGACCAGGTAGTGACAGGCAGCGGTGACGCCGGTCGCGAGGGCCTGGTCCTTGGCGCTGCGGGGTAGCAGACCGCGACTGTAGGAGCCGGCGACAGACACCGCCGCACCAACGACGCCGGCTCTCACCGCGGGCAGGGTCGCGCCCGTGGCGAGGCGGCCGAAGAAGCGGGGTAACACCAAGCGCACCATGGGTGCCAACGTACTGGAGTCGTCAGCCCGAATGGACGACCAGTGGAGGGTTGCGGCCGTCAATCGGCCGGCGGACCCGGCGGGTCAGCTGCGCTTGGGCGACCGCCTGCCGGTTCCCTCGTCGAATTCGTAGACGACTTCCGGTGGTCCCACGATCGAGGAGTCGGGTGTGCCGACGATTGCGGGGTCCTTGCCGGGGTAGTCGAGGGCGGCGAGAACCCAACGCATCGCCTCGACCCGGCCCCGCTTCTTGTCGTTGCTTCGCACCACCGTCCACGGCGCCCAGTCGGTGTCGGTGTGCTCGATCATCGCCTCTTTGGCGTCCGAGTAGTCATCCCAGCGGTCGAGCGAGGCGAGGTCCATCGGGGAGAGTTTCCATTGCCGAACCGGATCGATTCGGCGAATGGTGAATCGCGTCAACTGCTCCTTGCGCGACACCGAGAACCAGAATTTGAACAGGATGATGCCGTCCCGGACCAGCATCCGCTCAAACTCGGGTGCCTGCTGCATGAACTCGTCGTACTGGCTGGGGCTGCAGAACCCCATTACCCGCTCGACGCCGGCCCGGTTGTACCAGGACCGGTCGAACATCACCAGTTCGCCGCGAGTGGGTAGATGCTTGATGTAGCGCTGGAAGTACCACTGGCCGGACTCTTCCTTTGTGGGCTTCGTCAACGCCACAACGGTCGCCCCGCGTGGATTGAGATGTTCCATGAACCTCTTGATGGTGCCGCCCTTGCCGGCGGCGTCGCGACCCTCGAACACCATCACGATCCGCTGGCCGGTCTCCTTGATCCAACTCTGCACCTTCAGCAATTCGATCTGCAGAAGTCGCTTGGTGACCTCGTATTCGTGCCGGGACATCCGCTCGTCGTAGGGGTAGCCCTCCAGCCAGGTGTTGACCGGAGTGCCGTCAGGCCCGAGTAGGACGGGATCGTCCATCTCGTCCAGGGTGCCCTCGACGGACATGCCCCGAAGTTTGAGTTCCTCGTCGTCGAGGTCTTGCAGACTCGCGATGATATCCGCAAGGTCCATCACGACCTCGCCCTCATGGGTGCTGGGGTTGCCCCCGGCTTCGGTCCGCATGTGTACTCCCGGTTCTACCGTCGCGACCGCCCGGATTGTGCGGTGCTGTAGTCATCGTGCCGTCTCCGGCTTGGACACGCGCGGCGGACCCCGAAGACGTTGCCGTTGCAGCGCTGGGATTGCCCGATGGCCGGTGTGGTGGCGCCGATCGCCGTAGCCTGCAGGTATGGCCACAGCGACTGTCGAGCCCCCGCGAATCGGTAACCAATCCAAGCATCCGTGGCTCGCCCTGGTATCCCTGCTCCTCGGATTGTCGATGATCGTGATCGACGGATCTGTGGTGAACGTTCTGCTGCCCGATATGGTGCGGGACCTGAAACTCAGCTCGACCGATGTGCTGTGGGTCAACTCCATCTACTCACTGCTGTTCGCCGCGCTGCTGATTCCGGTGGGCCTGATCGCAGACAAGTACGGTCGGCGCAAACTGTTCCTGTTGGGCAGTGTCATCTTCCTGCTCGGGTCGCTCGCGGCGGGTGCGTCCCAGTCGTCGGAGTGGCTGATTTCGGCCCGGGCGGTGCAGGCGGTTGGCGCCTCAATGATGCTGCCCAGCAGCATCGCGATCATCAACGTGATGTTCGTCGGCAAGCAGCGGGCGGTGGCATTCGGCCTCTGGGGAGCTGTTTTCGGCGGCGCTGCGGCGCTGGGACCGCTGCTCGGTGGCTGGCTCACCCAGGACTTCTCCTGGCGCTGGGCCTTCTACATCAACGTGCCCGTGGCCATCATCTCGGCGATTCTGGTGCTCTCCAACGTGCCGGAGTCCAAGATCAAGGGTGTCGACGGGCTGGACCCGGTTGGTTTCGTGTTGTCTGCCGCGGGCCTCGGGCTGATCGTCTTCGGGCTGATCGAGGGCCAGCAATACGGCTGGTACAAGGCAATCGCGGACTTCCACGCCGGCCCGATTCACATCGACGAGCCGGGGATCTCGGTGGTACCGGTGGCGATCGTGACCGGGCTGATCCTGGTCGGTGCCCTGATCTGGTGGTCGAAACATCAGACCAACGCCGGTCGTACCACCATGATCGACCTGTCGCTGTTTAAGATTCGCCGGTACGGCTACGGCAACGTGGTGGCGCTGGTGGTCAGCCTTGGTGAGTTCGGCATCCTGTTCGTGCTGCCGCTGTGGCTGCAGAGCGTCGCTGGTCGGGATCCCATGTCGACCGGGGTGATCCTGGCAAGTCTGGCATTCGGCGCGCTGCTCTCGGGCGGCCTCGCTCGACGGCTCTCGTCTGCCATCGGGGCCACAATGGTGGTGCGGCTCGGCATGGTGCTGGAGATCGTGGGCATTCTGGGCATCGGCCTGACCTTCTCCACCACCCGGAATCCTTGGTGGCTGTGCGTGCCGCTGATGATCTACGGCCTCGGTCTGGGGTTGGCCTCGGCCCAGTTGACCAACGTTGTGCTCTCCGATGTACCGCCGGACAAGTCCGGCCGGGCTTCGGCCATGACTTCTACGTTCCGACAGCTGGGTTCGGCGCTGGGCGCCGCCATCCTCGGTGCCGTCCTCTTCACCGGCCTCGGCACGTTCATGACGGAGGACCTCAAGGGGGTGTCCAATCTGCCGCAGGATCAGCAGGAGCAGATCATCAACTCGGTTCGTGGCTCCGCTGGTCAGGCGATCGTGTCGATGGAGACGATTCCACAGCTGGCACCCGAGGTGGCCGCGGCC
The DNA here is from genome assembly GCA_030837445.1 of Actinomycetota bacterium. Lineage (GTDB taxonomy): Bacteria > Actinomycetota > Actinomycetes > S36-B12 > UBA10799 > JACJWR01. The sequence continues at coordinate 1,655 of JAUPKM010000053.1, read as the reverse complement.
AAGGAGGGCTACACGACGGCTGCCCGCGACACCGCTTTCGTGGCGGGGATGTTCGTGTTCTTCGGCCTGCTGGTCTCGCTGGGGCTGCCCAAGGATCCGCCAGGTCGAACGGACACCGAGGAAGACAAGCGACTCGCTGCGGCGGGGTCGCCCCCGCCTGCCGGGGAGTGAGCGCAGCCAACCCCCTACTCGATGTGGCATTCGGGTAAGAACCCATTGACCCTGCGTGACGTGCGCGGTCGAGGGCCGTAGCGTCGAACAATGGCTACCCACCAAGAGCGCCTTCGGGCCGCGCGGATCCTGCATCGGGTCGGTCTGGGGCCTCGCCGCGGTGAATTCAGCGCAGCGCAGCGCTCCTCAGCCGACGCGCTGGTGGCCGGACTTCTGGCGGACGTCCCCGATCCGGGTGTGCGAGCCACGCCGATGCCCGACTTCCCCTACCTGGGTCGGCGGCCGAGCGCCGGGTCGGCGGACCTCGACAGCTACCGGCAGGCACAACGGCGCCAGCGCGAGGGTCTGAAACTCTGGTGGCTGGACCGGATGGTCGCAGCCGAGTCGGCCGCCATCGAACGGTTGACCTGGTTCTGGCATGGCCATTGGGCCACCAGCGACAAGAAGGTCGACGAGATCGGGCTGATGGCGCGTCAGAATGAGACGCTGCGTGCGGCGGCGCGCGGGCCGTTCGGTGAGCTGGCTCGGGCGATGGTCACCGACGCCGCCCTGATCCAATGGCTCGACGGCCAGCGGAACAAGGCCGGCCAGCCCAATGAGAACCTCGCGCGGGAATTCATGGAGCTATTCACTGTCGGGGTCGGCCACTACTCGGAGAACGACGTGCGGGAGGCCGCTCGCGCCCTCACGGGTTGGCGCCTCCTCCGCCCAACGCCCGATGCTTTGCTGGCTGCCAGCTTTGACTCCCGACGCCATGACCCAGCACCGGTCACGGTGCTCGGTACCACCGCCCGGATGGGCGCCGAAGACCTCGCTGAACTGCTGGTGGCCAGGTCGGAGTGCCCCGAATTTCTCGCGGCGCGGCTGTGGTTCCGGTACGTCTCGAGTTCCACCCCGATACCGGCCGCGGTCAGTACCCGAGTGGTCTCCGCGTTCGGGGCGAATCGTCGTACCGACGCGGCCCTGCGGGCGCTGGTCCTCGATCCGGAGTTCGCCAACCCGGCGCACCAGTTGGTCAAGGCGCCGGTCGAGTGGTTCGTGGGCGCCTGCCGATCGCTCGCGGTGACACCGTCGGCGATCGCGGGAGGGAGCGTCCTGTCCACCTTGTCCGCGATGGGGCAGGTTCCGTTCCAGCCACCCAGCGTCGGTGGTTGGCCAGCGGGGGCGGGCTGGTTGACAACGGTCGCGGCCCAGAAACGGATCGGGTTGGCCGGCCGAATCGCTGCCAGCGCCGATCTCGGTGCAGTGGCGGCGCTGCCCGCCGGCGCAAGGGCGCCCTACCTTGCGGACCTGCTCGGCGTTGTGGCCTTCCACCCCACCACCGCGCGCGTCCTGGCAGAGGTGACACAGGGGCCCGAGCGATTCGTCGCGCTGGCCCTGGTCAGCCCCGAATACGTGGTGAGTGAGTGACATGAACACGCCCCCTTCGAACGCGCGCGCGAGTGCCGGAGACCTGTCCCGTCGACGCTTCCTGCAGTGGAGTG